>JAGGWW010000031.1 GCA_021163365.1 Nanobdellota archaeon | reverse complement strand
CAGCTCTACCAACAAATGGCTTCCCTTGTTTATCTTCATTAAAACCAGGCGCTTCTCCAATTAGCATAATCTTTGCGTTTGTTGGGCCTTCTCCAAAAACAACATTTGTGCGTGTTTTCCATAAATCGCATTTCTTGCAATTTTCCGCTTGTTTTTTAATTTCTTCAAATTTCATCTTACTCCCTACCATACTTGCTTATTAATTCTCCTTTTGCAATTGTGTGTGCTTCAACTTTTTTAAAGAACTCATTCTTATGTTTTATTTCTCCTAAATCTTCTACATCAAGTGCGTAAACAATAAAATGATATCTATGCGTGCCTGATGGTGGGCAGGGTCCACCATAATGTTTTTCACCAAAGTCATTTGTTACTTGAATTCCTGGTATTTCTCCTTGAGAGATTGATGTCTTATTTTTTGGAATATTATAAACAAGCCAATGTACAAATGTTCCCATTGGTGCATCAGGGTCTGTAACTGCTATTGCAAAAGATTTTGTTTCATTTGGAAAATCTCCCCATTCTAAAGAAGGGCTTATATTTTCACCATCACATGTAAACTTTTTTGGAACAAACTCGCCCAAATCAGAGCTTTTAACTATCATAGTATCACCTTCTTTTGATATACATCCAAATGAAAAGATAATTGTCAGCAAAAGTAAAAACACTAATGCTTTCATGCATAAAAAGATTAGCTAATTACTTTTAAAATATTCGAATAAATGGTAAAAATATTAAGAGGTTAATTACCAAAAACACTAATGAAAAAATAACTATAAACTTCGAATTCCTTGAGTCAGATACAGCCAGATATCCTTTTTTAAGAGATTTCTCAGATATTACAAGCTTTGGCTTAATCAAATAAAATGCTAAAAACATTTTCACACGTATGAGACATTTACTACTTCGCTATTTTTAAATATGTCTGCATCGCAGTAATATTTTTAAATAAATATAACTATTGAATAGTCATGACAACATTTAGAGTTAGTGATGTTGCTCAAATGTTGATTGATAAAGGAGTCAGTAGTGATGACGCATTTGAGATGGCAAACAAAGTTCTAAATCTAACTGGTTTTGGCGGTGTTGCATATCATTATAACCTTGGTAAGGATGAGATTAGTTTGTTTACAATGTTAGAAGATATGGGGATTGTTGATATATCATTAGAATGGGTAAATCATAATGGAAAGGATTTTTGGTATGCTTATTACGAGCTTAGGAAAAAACCAAGAGAAACAAGCTTCACGCCTTCAAATGAAGAACTTGATTTATTAAATCTTCTTGCAGAGTATCCACAACACAGAGATATGGTAAAATTCTTAGAAAAAGAAGATGTGGCAAATTCACTCCTAGCAAAAGGGTTAATAAAAAATTCAAATTTAGATGGTGGCACATATTTTATAAATTATTCTTTAGCAAAAGATGTTTTAAACAAATTTAATGAAAGATTACAACTTGGAGATGGGTTGTTGATTTCTTTTATTGTTAATGAGTTAGAGAAAAAGAAACAAAGAAGAGGACCTTATTCTTTTTACAGTGCAATAAAAAATGAGTTTGGAGCTACATATAACTTAGAATATATAAAAAGCTTAACATCATATGCAATTAGATTGCTTTTAGCAGATTACATATTAAAAGGCGGCAGTATAAATCAATTTGAAAAAGAACATCACATTGATGTTGCAAAATATGGAATTGATTCTAAGTTTATAGAAAGTTTGGGCAAAAGAAGGAGATATAGGCTATCAAAGGATGATGTTATTGATGAGCTATACGAACATTTAAAAGATTTTAATGGAAGATTAAGTGAAAATATTCTAAGCAAAGAATACAATATTACAATACACCATTATGGTTTGACATTTGAAGAACTAATTTTGGAATTAAGAAATAGGGGTGTTGATGTTTTGCCAATAAAGATATTAAAGGAAAACGAAGCAAAGATGTTGATAACTTCATACTTAGTTAAGAATAAGGTTGCTAAATTAACAGAGCTTGAAGATTATGTTTGCGAATACTTATCTAATAAATGGAAAGCAGATATTAAAAAATGTGATTTAAAGAAGCCTTTGAAGAAATTAGAAGATGATGGAAAAATTGTACGGGTTAAAGCTCCTTATGATGCGTATATTTCTTTAAGAGAATATGCTAATATGCTTGGTGATATTATGAGTAAAGATTACTACATTGTAAATGGATATAAAATAAAAAAACACTCGAATGCTGGAAATCTTTTTAAAAGGATTGTTCAGGAGAATTTAAAAACAAATCAATTAAGCCAAAAAGAAAAATACGCACTTAAATATCTAAAAAGAAAAGGGATTGTTAGTGTTTGCAATGGAGTTATAAAACTTAATGCGCCAGCCGGGATTTGAACCCGGGTCACTGGCTTGGGAAGCCAGTATCCTAACCATTCACCCACCTTTTCTTTTGTCGAGCTTTTCTCAAAGAAAAGGTGCCTAGACTACTGGCGCACAAACATTAGAAACAAATTTTAAAATTTTAATTTTTCTGCTGCTTGCAAGACTAACAAGTCTTCTGTTGTTAGCTTCTCCTTTTTCTTTATTTTTTCCTCAACTTTCTTTAATTTTTCTGCAAGCTTTTTCTTTATTTGAATTCTCATTTTTTCTTTTTCGCTTAACTTTGCTTTAGCTCTCTTTAGCTTTTCTTCTCCAATTTTTTTCTTTTCATTAGAGATTTCTTTGTTCACATTGTCAATTTCTTTATTTAATTTTTCAATTTTTGTAATCAACTTTTGTTTTTCTTTCTTTAGCTTGTTAACTTCAGAATTTAGTTTTTGCCATTCTTTTGAATATGCAATGATTGTAGAATGAAGAAGCCTTTTTTCTTTTTGCAAATCCTTTAATTTTTTTGCTATTTTTGAAGCTTCAAGCAATTCCTTTAATTCTTGTATTTTTTTGTGAAGTCTTTTCTCCTTTTCATAAGACATAACTTCTGTTTGAATCTTCCATTCAAGTTTTTTAATCAAAGACTCTAATTTTGAAGGATTATGAAATCTTGATAGTTTTACTTTTGATTTTTGTTCCTTTATTTTTAGCAAGAGTTTGTCTCTTTCCTCTTTGTTCTTTTTTACTATCTGAGTTATCTTCTTAAGTTTGTTTATTTTATCAGCAATTTGATTATTAACATCTTTAAGCTTGCTAACTAAAACCTTTTTTTTATTTAGAAGGTTTTTCAACTCAGCGAAGTGTTTTTCTAATTTTTCCATTGATGTTTTAACATATCAATTGTTTAAATGTGTTACTTTACAGGGGAAATCCGTTCAGCAAATTAAAGAATGGAATCTCCGTAATATTTTTTCCTATAAAGTAGTAAAAAATTTAAATGCGAGTTACATTAGTAAAAATATGGCAAAAGATGATATAGACATATGCGAAGATTATTATCTTAATCTTGTTGCTGAAGCACATAGTCAAGGAAAAAGAATCGCTTCAATTTCTGAGCTAGTGGAGCTAAATCCTGAAGAAAGCTGTGTAAGCAGTGATGTACTCATATATTTTAAGGATAAAGCAAAGCTTGTAAAGAACTTTCCAATGGATAATATATCAATATTTTTAAGGGAAATAGGAAGGGGCTTGATTTGTTGGGAAGCATTTATAGATGAACAGAAATACAAAGAAATAGAAGGTGCTTACATAAACCTAAAAGATTTAAAAGAAGCAATAGACTCTTCTGAAAAGACATCAGAGATTTTTAGGTATTTGGCTAATATAGAGAATGCAAGGTTTTTTCCATTTCCAGACATCATTTACTCGGACAAACCAATTGTAAGGCCAGTTGTTTATAAAAAAGGTACAATTTCCACAACATATATTGGTGCATACTGCACTGCTGTTTTTATTTGATTTCTAATTCTTTGTAGAAATGAAAATCTTGATTTAAAAAGTGCGCCGTCCGGGATTCGAACCCGGGTCACCAGCTCTCCTCCAACCTTCTTTGCTCAAGCTTTTTAAGAAAGGTTGGTGGAAGGCTGGGGTCCTAACCATTATCCGACTTTCTCCCTCTTTTGGTCGAGCTTTTCTCGGGAGAAAAGGTCGCTAGACTAACGGCGCACTACCCAAATAAAGCCAAGCCTCCAGCTGCGCTATCTTCAAGCTCTTTGAACTTTTCCAAAATTTTTTGCTTTTCTTCATCTTTTACTTCTTCAACATCCTTAAGTGCTTCTTTAACTTCTTGTTTTTCAAATTCCTTTTCATCAGCTTTTATTACAATGTAATAACCGCTTTTGTCAACACCAAGTGTTGAAGCGCTTTCATATTTGTAGCCAAGCATTTTCAGTGCTTCATTATCTAAAACATCTTTTTTCTCTGTGTAAAACACTTTTTCAACAACTGCCATGAAACCACCAAATTAAAGAGTGTGTCTATTATTTTTAAAGATTTCTGGAAATATTTAAAAACATTAGCAATCTTTTAATTTCCATGAAAAAAATAATTATTTCTATTATTTTGTTTTCACTCGCATTTCTATCTCTTGCTTATGCTGATGATTTCCACTTTGTAGATAACATTTATTATAATAAAAGCGATGTTAGGGGAGTTAGTTTTGTTGTTTTGACTCATGATGATATTTTAACTGCTTACTTTGATTTCTCTCATGGAGAGCTTCTTGAATCATTGAATATAACAACAAATAACTCAATAATAATGGATTGCAATACTTTTGGAAAAGACATGATTATTGCTATATATAGTGAGAATTACACAACAGCAAAGATGTTAGAGTTGTATAAAAGTGGAGAAAATTTAAGTGATACCAAATTCTCTAAACTTTCAAGCTATACGCTTTCTCTTTGTAATGGAAATGTGCCTGACGACTTTTTATATACACTTTCACATTCTGTTTACTTAAAGCACAATCAATTAAAATATAGTGTTCATAGATTAATAGAAGCAAACCTATCTCTTGTAAAAGAATTTTTTAATGTTAGTTTAACCCCATATTTAAATACAAGTGTTGGTGATAAAAATATTAGCTTTTTTAAAACAGAGTTTGGAAACTTTCTTGGCGTTGCTTATAAAGGAAATGAAACTTTTGTTGTAATTTGCCCAGAATTAGATGATTATTGCAAAAATCTCTTGGTTGAAAAGCAAGAAGTTAGTTTCTTTTCATGGGCTATTGGTTTGTTTTTAATTATCCTGATTTTTGTTATGCTTTTCTTAGGAATCCCATTTGTTTATGGTTTAATTAAGGAAAGGGGCATTAGCTTAAAGCTAAGGATAAAAACATTTTTTGCATTGGCTTTTGCACTAACTTTGATTATTTACTTTTATTCATTACTTGGAGCAATAGCGTGGGTTCTTATCTTGGTTCACATTTGGACGATTTTTAGATTAAAATACTATGGTGTAAAACTTAGTAGAAAAGATGCTCCAAAGCTCTTCAAAATAATTGATGATGTTGCAAAAAAGATGAATGTTAAACCACCAAAAGAAGTTATTTTAACACCAGATTCTGGAATTGGTGTTTCCGGATTCATAAAAAAGAAGCTCTTGCTTGGAATGGGTGGAATTCTTAAAATATCAGCAAAGGATTTGTATTGTATTCTTGCTCACGAGTTTGCCCATTTAAAAGGATTTGACACAGTTGTTGGCGGAGGTTTAATGACTTTAAAGGCAAGCTTAGATAAGATAGTAAGATTCGTTGGTTATTTTGCAAGAATCTCTTATTTATTCCTTATTTACATTGGGCTTTTGATTTATGATTATATTTTCTCTGCATTTATAATGCTTTATTCAAGGCAAAGAGAATACTTAGCAGATATAAGGGCTTCAAGAATTGTTGGTGGAAAAAACTTTGCTTCTGCACTTAATTCATATGTTGATAATGTAACTTTGTTTGATTACATAATAAACAAACATGCCATTATTCTTTTATCAAAAGGCAAGGTTTTCAAAAATATGTACAAATACTTTTTAGAATGGGAGAAAAAAGCTCCAAAGAAGGACAAACAAAAGGTTCTTAAAACATTAAAACAAAGGGAGATGTCTTTATCAAAGAAATTAACTGTTGCTTTGTTTAGCACACATCCAAATATTGAAGCAAGGCTTAAGAATGTTGAAAACATTAAAGGCGAAAAAGTTAAATTCCCAACTGGTAAAGCAGTTTCTTTAATTAAGAATGTTGAAGAAAAACAAATTAAATTAACACAAATGTTTAATGCAATGTTATTGAGAAGATTCAAGCCAAGATTCAAAAAGAGGAAGTAATTCCTTTTGAACCTGTTCTATAAACGCTTTATAAAACCTTTTGTTATCAGCAAAATCAATTACTTTTTTTTCGATATCAGCATAGTTAAATTTATTATCAAGTGTTACTCTTCTCCACACAGAATCTTCTAAGGAATCTATTGCTATCTGCATAGCTTTTTTTCCATTAACCTCACATCCATCGCAAAAAAAGGGTTCATAAAAAGGACACACATATGTTTCTTTTTTTGTGGCAACAAGGTCTAATTCATCAAGAACCTTTTCTTCTCCTGAGTATAAAAGGGTTTGTCCTTCTTTTCCACCGATGATATAAAAAGTACCTTGTTTATTCTTAGAAGAAAGTTCCATGCATAAAACCAGGGAATTTGAGAAGCCAACACCAATGGGTGTAATTAATATATCATGCGATAGGATTTCTCTTGTTGTAACCAAGGTGTATCCTAAAAAAGAAAGATTTAATTTTACAATGTCATCTGGCGAAGATTGTCTTAATATAATGTAAGCAAGGTTTCTTGCTGGTATATCAAGTTCTTTTGCTAAGCTTTCCAATGGTTCTTCAAGTATATTGTAAAGCACATTTATATCCATTACTGGCTTTTCGCTATCTTCAACCATGATATATTATCACTTTAAAGTAATTTAAATATTTCCAATCTTTAAATTTAAAATTTTCGTTACCTTTATAAATCGAATCTTCATTTAAAATGTTGTGAAGGTTTTAATAATCGATGCTTCAAAATGCCCTGAATGTGGTTCAAAACATATAAGATTTAACTCTAAAACAGCAGAGCTTTTTTGTGAAACATGTGGTTATGTCATTCAAGAAGAGATTCCTGTTATAGATGCAAAATATGGTGTTAGCAAGGTTTATGTAAATCCTAAAGAAAAAAAGATAGCTATTGTTGTTAAAATGTTAAAAACAAATATGGAAAGAAAGATGACACCTTTTTATGCTGAGTTAAAGAAGATTCGCTTGCCAGGGTATATAGAAGCAGAAGTCATTATCTTGTGTAAAGAATGTGTTAATAAAAAATTAACAATGAGTTATCCAAAAAGAAAGTTGCTTGCAGCATTGATTTATCTTGTTTCAAAAAGAGAAGGTGTTCCTATTACAATAAGAGATTTAGAAAAGCATTTTGATATTGACAAATGGGATTTGCTAAAGATAGCAAAGTTTTTAGCAAAAAAGCTTGGAATTCGTTTAAATAATACATCAGCAGAATCATATATTATAAGAATATCAAGCGAAATAGGAAAAGAAAAGCTTGCTCATGAGGCAATTAAGATGCTAAAGTGTGTTAAACTTTCTCATCCTTTAATTAAAGCTGCTGTTTGTATTTGGATTGCATCAAAGAAAATGGGTGTAAAGATTAAAAAATCAGAGCTTGCAAAAGCAGCAGGTATATCAGAGCTTACTCTTAGAAGAAATATTAAAAAGGTTAGCCTATGTTAGAGTTTTCACATATTGTTATTGCATTGGCTATAGCAAAGTTTCTTGGGTTTAGCATGAATTACCTAAACATATTTATCCTTGCTTTATTTGCAGTATTGCCAGACATAGACATACCATCATCTGTTATTGGAAGAATTCTTTTTCCAATCTCAAGATATTTTTATCAAAGATTTGGGCACAGAAGTTTGACTCATTCACTTATTTTTATGCTGTTTTTATGTAATTTAACATTCTTTTGGCGAAGTGTTTGGTATTTGAGTTTAATTGCTTATAGCTCGCATTTATTTGCTGATATGCTTACATACAATGGTGTTATGCTTCTATACCCATACAAAAGGTTTTATGTTATATTTAACGGTAGGCTTAAAACTGGTGGCGTTGCTGAGATTTTTATTTTTAGTGTTCTCTTTATATATTGTTTTTCACAATTTATTATGTGATTGGAAGAGAAAAAGAGGTTGAGCAAGTTGAAGAATTTATTAAGAGAAGGAGAAGTGTCTTAATCCTTGGGATTAAAGGTATTGGAAAAACAACTTTTCTTAAATTTTTAGAAAAAAAGCATAAAGGATGCTATATAGAACATTGCTCACCAAAAAGTGTGCTTGAAAATCTTGTTAATTATTTTAATATTAAAACAAAGAGAAGCACGCGGTACTTAACTATAAATGAGCTTTTTCGTCTTGTTAAACCATTTATTAAAAGGAAAAAGCCTTTGGTTTTAGTTGATGATGTTGACTTCTTATCTAAGTATTGTGGCAAGCTTTTACAAAAGATTGAAAGCTGCGGTGCAGTAATTGTTGGTGCTTCTGAAAGACATATTTGGAATTTTAGCTTTAAGGAGAAGATTGTGCTTGATTATCTTTCAAGAGAAGATTCAAAGGAGTTAGCCAGATGTTTTTTAAGAGAAATAGCAACTGAAGATGTTCTTGATTTGATTGCAACAAAATCTTTTGGATTGCCTGAAAAGATTAAAGAGATTTGCGGAGAATATGAATTTGCTTTTAAAAATTTAGAGGTTGTTCCATTTGACAAGAAGAGTTTGTTTGATTTTTTCATGCAAATAAAACCACACATACCAAAAAGAGCAAATATTTTTCCAACTTGGCTTTTGTTTGTGATTGGCTTTGGAGCTTTAACAATTAAGGTTTTACTTTACAGCAAGGGCGACTTCCATGACGCATACATAATCGCAGCATTTGGCTACACAAGTTTGATTATTTACAGATTAGCTACCTTGAGGCGAAGATGAAGCTCTTAAGTCTTGAGTACAATCGATGAAATCACACATCACAGATTTTTTAAATATGAGTTCCCTATTGTTAAGCATGAATTGTGTGTCGCCTTTGGTATAATTGCAATGATGTTGTATGGTATAACGTCAGTAATTTACAAACTTGCAAGTCATTCAATGGATACGATTTCTGTTTCGCTTTTTACATCAATTCGCTAACTTTGATTGATTTGTGTTTTATTTCCATTCATTAAAATCCGTCCAATTGCTTTCAATTTGAAAAGAGAGAATTTACTCTTTGGTTTTCTGCTTT
>JAGGWW010000036.1 GCA_021163365.1 Nanobdellota archaeon | reverse complement strand
TCTTTTTATAGTGTTTGATGATAAAAATAAATTGCATTTGATTTTGTTAATACCTTAACTTATGGTGATTCTTTATATAAAAGGATTCATAAGATTGTTGGTTGTGAAAAAGAGGCAAGAGAAAATGTTGAAAGGCGAATTTATTGATTTTTTAAAACAAGTTTAATCTTTTACTACCATAAGGTATATAAATGCAAAGCAATTGATTTGGATTATGGGAACTCTTGCTGATTTAGAAGATTTTTGTAATGTTTTAATAAAAGAAAGAGAATTTCCTAATGCAGTTTTTGCCTTGTTTTTTAAAAGATACCAACAAGCTAAAGACTCTGGATTTACATTGCCAGATATTTTTAAAGAACTTGGATGCACAGATAAAAATAGAGTAAAAGGGACACTTGATTTGTTATGTGGAACAGGTGTACTTGAATATAAAGATAACAGATATTATCCAAAAGTTGAACAAGATTATTTTAAAAACGTAATTGAAAGAGAGCAAACAGGCAGAGTAAAACATGAAATGCTTCTTGAAGCTATAAATGGTTATTGTGTGGGATTAAAGTAGAGAAACTTTTTAAACATTTAATTTTAAAGTATTTTCATGGTTCTTGCAAGATTAACAGAAGAACAAAAGAAACTTTTTGTTAGGCAGCACTATGGACTTGCAGGAAATCACTCAGCTGTTAAGCTTTGCGGCTGGACAAAAAAATCACTTCATGATAAAGGTGTTTGCTATAAACAAAAGTTTTATGGAATTCAATCTCATAGATGTTTGCAATGCACACCTGTTGTTAATTGGTGTACAGAAAACTGCGATTTTTGTTGGAGGCTTGGTAGGTATTCTTATCCAAATCTTGAAGCATGGGATGAGCCAAAAGAGATTGTTGAGGAAATGATAAAAGCTCAAAGGAGATTGCTTTCTGGTTTTCCAGGTGCTGAGGTAAATATGGAAAAGTGGAAAGAAGCTCAAAATCCAACACAGGTTGCTATTTCTCTTGCTGGAGAACCAACAATTTATCCAAAGCTTGGAGAGCTGATTGAAGAATTTCATAAAAGAGGCATGACGACTTTTCTTGTAACAAATGGAACTCTTCCAGAAAGGCTTGAAAAATTAAAACCTCTTCCAACACAGCTTTATGTAACTCTTGCAGCACCTGATAAAGAAACTTTTTTGAATTTGACTCATCCAAATATTCCTGATGCATGGGAGCGTTTGATGAAAACTCTTGAATTATTGCCAAAGTTAAACACTCGCAAAGTAATTCGCTTAACTCTTGTAAAAGGAATTAACATGAAATATCCTGAGAAGTATGCTCAACTTATTAAAAAAGCAAAACCACATTTTATTGAAGCAAAGGGCTATATGGCAGTTGGCTCTGCAAGAAAAAGATTAGGCTTGGAATATATGCCAACTCATGAAGGGATTGTTGAGTTTTCAAAAGAATTAAGTAAGCACTTAGGTATCCCAATTGCTGATGAGCAAAAGGAAAGCAGAGTTGTTTTGTTAACTAATTTGCCAAGGGAGAAGTGGAAAGTTCAATCAAGCCATTTGTAACCTTTCCCTCTTGTGATTATGTCAGTTACCTTAACTTTTCTTCCATCAATAACATAGATTATTCTAAACTTTCCAACCCTAAGTCTATAAAATTCTGGGTTTTTGAATCCTTTTAGTTTTTTAATATCTGTCTTTGCTCTTTTTTCGAATGAATTGTTTTCAAGTTCTTTAAGATGTTTTTTGATTACACTTCTGGTCTTTTCATTTAATGATTTAAACTCTTTTAGAAAAGTTTCAGATACTAATACTTCAAATTTCCTTGAGCTTGACAAATTTTTCCCCCAAAATCTTTTTTTGACGTTTTAGAAAATAGCTTTTTTCAGCTATTTCAATTAACTTGTTTATTAATTCATCGTATGTTTCTCCTTTTGAACCAATTTCTTTTAGCTTTTCTTTTGTTTCCATCTTAAGTGCTATTGTAGTCATTTTCATTATATCACCTATAAATGTTATAGTTATTATAACATTTATAACACTTTCGCTAACTTTAATTTTTTGTTTTTGATTACTATTTTTATGAGAAAAATTTTCATAACTGGAATGCCTGGATGTGGGAAAAGCAGATTGATAAAAGAATTCCTTAAATTTTATTCTGGAAAGGTTTCAGGGATTTTAACAGAAGAGATTCGCGAAAAAGGAAAGAGAGTTGGTTTTAAGATAAAAGATGTAGCAACAGGAAAAGAAAGAATACTTGCTCATGTTAATATTTTAACAGGTCCGCAGGTTTCAAAATATCATGTTGATGTTGATGCTTTAGAAGAAGTTGCAATTCCAGCTCTTGAAAGGGAGGCTGATTTATATGTTATTGATGAAATTGGAAAAATGGAGCTTTTTTCAAAGAAATTTGAGCAAAAGGTTTTAGAACTTCTCACATCAAACAAAGATGTTTTAGCAACTTTGCACAGGGAGTATGTTGATAAGTATAAACCATTTGGGGAGATAATTATCTTGGAAAAGAAATACTGGGACAAGGTTTTTAGAAAAGTTTTAGCAATTTTCTCTGATAAAACTAACTTTTAGCATCTATTCCTTTCTTTTCTTTTAGGAGTTCAATTTTTCTCACATCTATGTATCTAATTGGGTAGATTTTGTTTAACTTCTTCTGCATTTCTTTTTGTGGTTGATTTGTTGAAAGTGCAACAACCAAAGATTCAATGTCAAATGGAGAAAGGATTTTTTCTATTTCTTCAATAAAAGCTTTTCTTAATGCTGTTTCTGTTGATACGTTTGTTTTATGTTGTGTTATTGCTATTCCTTTTATTCTAACCTTTTTCCCATCTTTAAGCCTAATATCTTTTATTGCGTCTATCTTACTTATTCTTCTTCTAATAATTCTCTGAAGGTGTGGTCTTGATAGTTCATAACCAATTACTTCTGTATATGCATGTTCACCAACGACTTTGTTTATGCGTAATTTTATTTTTATGTAATGCTTTGTTATATCTCCACTTAATTCAGAATAATGCAAATCAATACATCTACCAATTATTGAGTCAGCATCTTTGCCAACTGTTTCTCCAATTTCTTTTTCTTCAAAAACTTTTGGAGCATGTATTTTATACCATGTTTTTCCCCGAGCAAGTTTTCTTCTAACTGTTCTTTTTCTTGCCATTGAATCACCTTATTAATAGCTTAGCCTTGTCTCTTGAATATGTCCATTCTTTTGGCAAAACACCTTTTCTTTTGTAGTACTTAACAAGTCTATGAATCTTTGATTCAGTAAGCTGTAGCCCTCTTTTTGCAACCATGTCTTTTTTATTTTTTTCAATATGTTTAAGTAATTCTATTACTTTTTTAATTAAGCTTGCTAAATCTTCTGGTATCTTTGGTTTTAAACCATTTTCTTCAAGAATCTTGGTAATCTTTTTGTTCGTAATTGCCTTCACACTTGGGACTCCATAAGAATCCCTAAGAACTATACCAATTTTTGAAGGTGGTAGCCCTTCTTTTGCAAGTTTAACAACTAATTTTTCAAGTTCAAAGGGCTTATGCTTTACCCATGTTGGCGGTACTTTTCTAACCGGCTTTGTTGAGCCACTTTTTCCTCTTGCTCTTGAATGCATTCTTGCCATAAAATCACCCGATCATGTTTCGCTTACACGAAACATGTCTTGTTAGATAATATTTGCAGTTTTAAGGTATTTTTAAACCTTTGGGTTATCTCTCAGCATACCTTCCTCTTTTTTCTATTTCTTCAAGCCGCTTTAATATTTTTTCTTTGTCTTTTGCATTATAGTTTTTAATTATCTCTTTAAATATTGTTTTCCACCTCTTGCTGTGCTTTGATATTAGTGCACATTTTAACAAATGTAAGTCAACTGCTTTGTCTTCTACGCTGTTTGAAAACATTCCAAGCCCAAAGTCTATTATCCATAATTTGTCATCTTTTAATATAATGTTTGATGTTGTTAAATCTCCATGGATTATACCAGCATTGTGGAGTTTTGCTATTGTTTGTCCAAGCTGTTTGCAGATGCGTTTTAATTTATCTTTTCTTGCTTTATCTAACACATCTCTTAATGTTTTTCCTTCAATATATTCCATGACGATTTTTGCATTTTCTAAATCTTTTTCAATAATTAAGGGAGTATTCACACCAACTCTTCTTGCTTCTATTAAGAGTTTTACTTCTCTTTTTGTTCTTTCCTTTCTTAATTTTTCATCTAATTCTTTTATCCTATATCCTTTTCTTATTCTTTTTTTAACTAAGTATGAATTTCTCCTGTACAAAATTGCTTCTGCTCCACGGCTTATAAAATGCATGACATCACCTTAAATGAAATTCAACAATATCTTCATCTTCAAGCTTAAAGTTTAAACCAACTTTTAGTTGTTTTACTTTCCCCTTTTTTCTATAAATCTTTGCATATCTAAATTTTTTAACAAAATCTTTATGTATTTCTTTTCCTAAGTCTTCAACAGTTGAGCCCACTTTTAATGCAACTGGTTCTTTTTCTGGCTTGCTTCCAGGCTCTTTGGTATAAACCTTAATCATGTTAAGCATTTTCCAAATTTTTTCCTTTAATTCATCAAGTTTCTTTGAGCTGCAAACAACATATGGCTTATCAAATGTGTCTATTTCTTTTTTTAATGCTTGAAATTCTTCTTTTGTGTCTGCTAAGAAACATATTGCATCAGTTGTAAATATTATAGATTTTAAATCTCCTCTTTTTTCATAGAAATTTGGATGCACCGAAGGAATTTCCACCAACTGTATTTTGACACCATCTATGTTTAACATACCAACCTCTGGATTAACTGTTTCAAACGGAATCTCAGTTGATGCAATGTTCTTGTTGCATAATTTGTTTAAAATGTATGACTTTCCAGAATTTGGGAAACCTATTAAGCAAACCTGAGCAGCACCTTCTTTTCTAATCCCTCTTTTTCTTGCTTTTGATTTTTTCTCTTCTTTTTGAATTTCTTTTTTTAACTTTGCTATTTTGCTTTTTATTTCACTAACAAGCTTTTCTGTTCCTTTGTGCTTTGGTATAACACTAAGCATTTTTTGCAAAGCTATTATTTTCGCTTCTTTGCTTTTTGCTTCGTGATATTCCTTTTCAACAGAATAATACTCTGCTGGTAGATTTGCTGGCATATGTTTTTAAACTATTGCAAAGTTTTAATTTCTTATGGATATCGTTAAGCTAATTGAAGAAATAAAAAGGAATGCGTATTGTTTAGAGATGAGAGTTGAGAATACAATAGTAAAAAGATATTTTCTTACACCTGGAGAGCTTTATAATAGAATTATTTTGTTAACAATCCCAGAACTTTCTTTTATTGCAAAAAACCTTGATGGAAGCCTTGCATTGCTCGATATCAGCAATGACTTAGTTATTCAAATAAGCGAAAAAGGTTTTATTAAAGCAAACTATTCTGATTTTGTTTCTCCAGAGGACAAGATAAGAATTGAAGAATTGCTTGGCAAAAGAGATTCATTTATTTACGCTTAATTTAATTGCTCCTTCCCTTAGAACTTTTATCTTTCCTTTAACAACCTTAATAATTGTTGATGTTTTTCTTCTTTTTAATTTTCCAGCATCTATGAGGAGGTCTGCATTAATTTTTAATTTCTTTGGATCATAAACTTCTTTTTCTCCAGATATGTTAGCACTTGTTGCTGTTATTGGTTTTCCAAGCATTTTTGCTAACTTTCTTGCGATTTTGTTGCTTGAAATTCTAAATCCAAAGTTCTTTTTATTAAACTCATCTGGCACTTTTTTCTTCTTTTTAGCTATTAATGTTAAAGCACCAGGCATATATTTTTTTACAATTTCTTCTTCTAATTTAGTTAAATAACAATATTCCTTTGCCATGTTTATATCAGAAACTATTGCTGTTAGTGGTTTGTTTCTTGGCCTTTTTTTTAATTTGTAAATTCTTCTAAGTGCTTTCTTTTTTGTAATATCAGCACCAATTGCATATGCTGTTTCTGTTGGATATACTATAATACCACCCTTTTTTAAAATCTCAACTGCTTTTTCTAAGCCTTTTTTATTTGGTTTAACAATCTCCATAAAATCACTTTTTTAGCTTTTTAATTAATTGTTTGTAGGATAATGTGTTTATTATGTTCTTCTTCTGACACCAACCTCTTCTTGCTGTGTAAACACCAAGTTCAATGAACCTTAAGTGGTCTTTTGAATGAGAATCTGTTCCAATTGAAAGCATTACTCCATTCTCTATTGCTGCTTTTATGTTTATGTCATTTAAGTCAAGTCTTGATGGATATGCATTAATTTCTAAGAATGTTTTTGTCTTTTTTGCTACTTCAAATATTTTTTCAAAATCAAGTTCATATCCTTCTCTCACATTGATTATTCTTCCTGTTGGGTGTGCTATTATGTCAACATATTCATTTTCCATTGCTTTTATTATTCTCATTGTTTGTTGTTTCTTATCTCTTTTTAACCCTGTGTGTATCGCTGCAAGAACTATGTCGAAGTTTTTAAGCAAATTATTGCTCATTGCAAGAGTGCCATCAAGGTTTATGTCAACTTCAACACCATGAAGTATTTTTATTCCAACTTCTTTGCTAACTTTTTCTATTTCTTTTCTTTGTTCATTTATTTCTTTTTGAGTTTTTAATGCATGCGCTATCGCAAGCTTTCCACCATGGTCTGTGATTGCGATGTATTCATGCCCCATGTTTTTTGCAGTCTCAGCCATTTGTTTAATTGTATGGGAACCATCGCTGTACTTTGTATGCATTTGTAAGTCTCCTCTTATGTCTTTAAGCTCAACAAGCTTTGGAAGTTTGTGCTTTTGCGCTGCCTCAATTTCTCCCCTGTCCTCTCTTAATTCTGGTGGTATCCAATCCATTCCAAGTTTTTTGTAAATCTCTTCTTCTGTTTTTCCAGCTACTCTTTTTTCTCCTTTAAACAAACCATATTCACTAAGTTTGTATCCTTTAGAAATAGCTATTTTTCTTAAATGTACATTATGCTCTTTTGAACCAATAAAGTATTGAATTGCAGAACCAAAGTTTTCTGGTTTAACAACTCTTAAATCAACTTGGATGTCATTATAAACAATTGTTGATTTTGTTTCTCCTTTTGCAATTACATCTTTAACATTTTTCATGCTTGTGAAGTAATCCATTACTTTCTTTGGATTGTTTGTTGTTACAAGAATATCAATATCTCCTATTGTTTCCTTTTTCCTTGCAAGCGAGCCGCATATTTTTATTTTGTTTATCTCTTTTAGCTTCTTTAACTCATCAACTATTTCATTTGCAATTGGTAACGCATATCCAAGAAGCTTTCTTTGCCCAGCTCTTTTAGCAAAAGCAATTGCTTTGAGAATGTTTTCTTGAGTCTTTTCTCCCATTCTTGGAAGTTTTGCTATTTTTCCTTGCTTTGCTGCTTTTTCCAAATCTTTAATGTTCTTTATTTTTAGTTTTTTGTAAAGAAGTTTTATTTTCTTAGGGCCAAGCCCTTCTATTTCCATTAGTTCTTCAACATTTATTGGTACGCTTTTTTTTAATTTTTCATATTTTTTTATTTTACCAGTTTTAAGATACTCGACTATTTTTTCAGCTATGCTTTTTCCAACACCTGGTATTTCTTCTAAAGCTTTTAATCCACCTTGTTTGTATATTTTTTCAACATCTTCTGAAAGAGACTCTAATGCTCTTGCAGCTTTTCTGTATGCATTCGGCTTCCACTGAACTTCTTTCATCTCAAGAATGTCTGCTATTGCATAGAATATCCTTGCAATTTCCTGATTTTTCATAAAGAGTAAAAGAAAAAGAAAATAATTAATCTTTTCGATTATCTGCTTAGGATTATCATCTCTTTTTAATTCCTTTTGTATTTACTCGTCATATATTTTTTTCTAAAATTTTCTTAAATTCTCTTGCATTTTTTAGCATGTCGTGATTGTTGTTGAAGTAAACATAACATTTTCTTGCTTTTTTCTTTTTTATTTTTTCCGCGATTTCATTTAATTGGCTTTTGCTATAGTTATGAGAATACCAGCTTGTTCTTCCATGCATTCTTAAATAAATGCTTTTGCTTGTTTTGTAAATCTCTCTTGAGAACTTTGGAGCATCAATTGAAACCCAGGTTATGCCAAGTTTTTTAGCCCATCTTATATATTCTTTTTTAAACCATTCTTCATTTCTAACCTCAAGTGCAAATCTTTCTCCAAGGTTTGCTTTTTTAATGAATTTTTCAATTTTATCTAAGCTTTTAGGTGTTGTGCTTGGTGGAATTTGAAATAAATAAAAATCTGTGATTTTATCAAGTGGTTCAAATAGTTTTTTGAAGCTTTTCCATCTTTCATAAGCTTTTTTAGAAAATTTGTAAACATGCGTTATTAAACGATTAACTTTTACTGCCCATCTTAATTCCTTTCCCTTTTTTGCCCAAGACATAACATATGTTTTAAATGGATATCGATAAAAGCTTGAGTTTAGCTCAACAGAGTTTAATTTTGAGTTCTTAACATACCAATCAAAACCATTTGGATTCCATGAATAGCTCCAGCCAGATGTTCCAACATAAATTTTCATAGAAATAAATAAGAAAAATACAAATTAATTGTTTTCGAATAACTTCGAGTGCAATTCTTCAAGCAACTGTAAGTATTCTTTGTGTTTCTCTTTGTACATTCCTTCTACTTGTTCGGTTAATCCAAGCCTTCTTATTTCCAATGATGGTTTGTATTCTTCTTTATCAAATCCTCTTCTTATAAGACTAACCAATTTTGAGAATTTTTCATTTTCTCTTAATTTTTGTGAAACTTCTCTTAAATCCATATCTAATAATTTATCAAATAAAAAGACATCTTGAGTAATGAAATATATTTTATCTGCAAGAATATATGTTCCTTCTCCATGTGTTATTATTCTTGAAATTGCATGAGTTTCAATTATGTTTGGGATGAGTTTCCCTTTTTCATTCGCATATGTTTCCTCATATGATTTATATACACATAGATATGCATCGCCTTCTTGATTTTTAGATGCATCAACAATAAGCATTGCTTCTCTTGGTTTTGCTAATTTAAGATGCACATTAACTGTATCTTGAAAAACATTTATGTCTCCCTTTATATTAATTCCATATTGCAATGCTAAATTTTCAATTTTTGAGAAAAGTTCAGAGAGAGTATTTTCATCAGCTTTTCCTTGATTTACAATTGAAATTAAATCACGCAATGAATAGTTCATTTTAATGCACCCCAATTTCTAAGAGCTTTTATGTGTTTATAAAATTTATCATCATAAAGTTATGACGATTATTTTTTAACTTGTTTTGCTTGAGATTTTTTATGAATCTTTTAAAAACAACATGGGGAAAATGCATCCTCTTTGGAACTCTTTACTTTCCAGAGGGTTTAATGGGTGCTCTTGCAACTGTTATTGTTCCTTTGTACTTAGCTTCTCTTGGATATAGTGCTTCTATTGTTGGACTTGTTATGGGACTAACAACAATACCATGGGTAATCAAATTTGTATGGGGAACAATAGTGGATTACAATGCATCAAAGGGAAGAAGATTTTTTGTAATATTTGGTGGAATTCTTGGAGCAATCATGAGTGCTTTGTTATTTTTCATTTCACCAAACATTTTGTTCTTATTTACAGCCATATTGTTTGTAGCTCGTTCAGGTATTGCAATGTTGGATGTTTCAACAGACGCATTTTCAATTGAGAATACAAAGTTTAATGAAAGAGGAAAAGTAAATGGTTCAATGTTTTTTGGACAATTAATTGGTTTTGCGTTTGGTTCTGTTGTTTTAACAAAGATTTCAACGATTTCTTTTCCAATTGTTTTCTTAAGTGTGGGAATATTGATAATGGCTTTAATCTCAATTGCTCTTTTTGCAAAAGAAAGGAAAATAAGAAATCGTAGGATTTCTTTATCTGATTTAAAACATGCTTTCAAACATAAAGCAGTTTTCCTTATCATTCTATTTGCTATTTTAATAGATATCCCATCTGGATTTATATCAGGAATGGCAACATATTACATGAAGGTTTATCTTACAATATCTGCAACAACAATTGGAACTATTTCCTTGCTAAATGGTGTTACAAATGCTTTGGGTGCTTATGGGTTTGGTGCTTTAAGTGATAAGCTTGGAAGAATTAAAGCAATTGTTTTTGCAACTTTGCCAGCATTTGCACTTGCTCTTGTTTTTTCTTTGTTAAAGTTTTTCCCAGTTATTTATATCTTGTACGGTGTTTTTGTTGGTGGGATAACTTCTGTTATGTGTGCTCTTTTCATGGACGTTACTGTTAAAAAAGTAGCAGCAACAGAATATGCAATTTTAACAAGTTTAGCTAACTTTGGTATTTTCATAGGAACAACCACAAGTGGATTTTTATTGCAGACTACTAATCCAAGAACATTTTTCATCCTTGCAGCCCTTTTGTATGTTCCTTCTTTTGTATCTCTTTATTTAATAAAAAGGAAAATGTAGACGATGAAAGCAAAAGTTTAAAACTCATCAACTCTCCACTTTGGTTTTATGTCTATTTTTTTATAATTCTTTGTTGCTTTTTTATTGAAAACTATGCCGGTCCAAGCTATCATGGCTCCATTATCTCCAGCAAGTTCAATTGGCGGAGCACTAAAGCTTGCTCCTCTTTCTTCGCACATAATTCTGCACATCTCTTGAAGTCGTTTTGATGCTGAAACCCCACCAGTTAGTATTAATTCATCTTTTTGCGTATGTGCCATTGCTCTTTCTGCAATCTCTACAAGCATTGCAAAAACTGTTTCTTCAAGTGAATAGCACACATCTTCAATTTTGTATTTCTTTATTAAGCTCTTTAACTTTGTATATATTCCAGAAAAAGAAACATCCATTCCTTTTACACAATATGGCAACTCAATGTATTTTTTTCCTTTTTTTGCAAGCTTATCAATCTTAGGTCCTGCTGGAAAATCTAAACCAACTAATCTTCCAAAGCTATCGAATAAATTTCCAACACCCATGTCTTGCGTTTCTCCAAATATTCTGTATTTCTTGTTGTCAAATGCAATTACTTGGGTATTTCCTCCAGAAACATAAAGCATAACTGGATCATTAAAGTTTGCAAAAAGTTTTCCTATTTCTAAATGCGCTATTGCATGATTAACTTCAACAATGGGAACATTCCACTCTTTTGCAAGCTCTTTTGCTTTTTTTACTCCAACAACTAAGCAAGGTGGTAAGCCAGGTCCTGTTGCAACAGATACTATGTCTGGTTTTTCAATATGTGCTTGCTTAAGTGCTTTTTTTATCAGTTTGTCTGCAACTTTTTCATGATGTTGTTTTGCTTTTGATGGGTCAATTCCCCATCCTTTTGGAGGTTTATAGCTTGATTTAACATTAGATAAAATCTCTCCCCAGTCTCCAACAACACCAACACCAAAGGTGTGCGCTGTTGATTCTATTCCAAGAGAAATCATTTTAATCATCAACAGAAAACTTTTTCCATTTTTCTTCTAATCTAACTCTTCTTTCTAAATTCTCAATGCTGTTAATTGTTTCCTCAAACTTTTTGCATATGTATTCTGGATTTGTGCTTTCTTGCAACCATTCTCTTAATAACATTAAAGCTTCTTCTGATGGATATGGATTGCACACAAACATACGTGAAAAGAAGCTGCTGTTTAAAATTTTATTTGCTTTTAATCCATCTTCTATAAATTTTAAAGCGTCTTCTTCTCCAACATACGTTCTCATTTGTTTAGTATTTATTTCTCTTCGCACCTTTTTAGGAATTGGAAAAATAATATAACCATTGTTTAATATTTTTATTAAAGTTTTTGTAGCATAAGGTAAGTCTTCTGGTATCATGCTTTCAGAAATTATTTATTTTTTTAAAAACTTTGTTATTTATGCACTTTGTTTATAAATTGCTTAAAAAAGTTCCTAAAGGCATGGTTACAACATATAAAGAGCTTGCAAAGGTATCTGGTTTACATCCAAGAACAATTGGTGTTTTAATGAGAAGAAATTCTTACAAGAGTGTTCCTTGTCATAGGGTTGTTTATAGCAATGGGTTTATTGGTGGATATAACAAAGGTGTGAAAAAGAAAATAATGCTTCTGAAAAGCGAAGGTGTTAAAATAAAAAATAACAAGATAGTTGATTTTAAAAAGAAGTTGTTTACTTTTTAGCTTCTCTTATAAATTCTGTATATCCGCATTTTCCGCATGCCCACCTATCTTTATGCTTTGCCATAAACACTCCTGAACCACATTTTGGGCATGTTTTGTTTTTCCTCTTTACTTTACCTTCCACTATTTCATAAAGTTCCCATTTTTTAGATGGCTTAGTCTTTCTTGGTTTTTTCTTCCCCTTCTTTTCCTTGGCTTTCTTCTTTTTCCCCATTACCTTCACCACTTACTCCAAGTCTTTTTAAAATATGTTTTGGCTCGTATTTTTTTACATCCTCGTCTTTTTCATAAACATTTACATTTCCAAACATTTTCCTTTGTCCAAAGACGTTTGCTAATTTTTTTACTATAACAAGGTTTTTTTCTTTTTTTAGTTGTTCTGCAAGAGCATCTCTAACTTCAATTCTTTTTGGTGGTGCTTGCTCATAATCTACTTCTATATTTAGTTCCTTTCTTGGAATAACTTTGTTTTCAGTTTCGCTAATTATTTTTATTTCCATTGCTATCACCTTACTTTTAATGCGTATTCTCCCGGAACTTCAATTTTTAACTCTTTTGCAATTTGTGATTTATCAGGATTTAATATAACAACTTTTCCCCTCCAATGGGGTGTTAGTTCTTGACTTCCACAAACAGGACATTTTTTTCCAGTTGTTATCCTTTTACATTTTTTACATGCTTTTTCAACTGGCATTTTTATCACTTTTTCTTCTTTTTCTTTTCTTCAACAGCAGCTGTTTCTTCCTTTTTCTTTTCTGCTTCTATCCACTCTATTTTTCCAAGTCCTGGCTGCCTCATTGTTAAACCAAGTTTTGCACCTTTTATGTTTTTTAAGCTTATTGCAATTATCCTTGCTCTAACATTGTCTTTTTTCTTTAGCACTCTTTTTGATTCTTTTCCTTGCAAAACACCAGGTTCAGCATAGTTAACATAATCATCCATTACTTGTGAAACATGCACAAGCCCATCCATTGGCCCAACTCTTATAAAAGCTCCAAATTCAGTTATGTCTGTTACAAATCCATCAACAACTTCATGTAAAATTGGTTTATACATAAGCATTGTAAAAACTGTTTCATAATATACTGCACCATCTTCAGGTATTATTTTTCCTTCTCCAATCTCCTTTATGTCAAGCAAAGCAAGAAACACACCATTTTCTGTTAGTAGTCCAACATATTCTTTTTCAATTGCTTCTTTAATTGCTTTTTTTAAGTCTTTTGAAAACAAGCTTGGCGGTACTCTAATATTTGATTTTAATTCAAGTGCTGCATACATTTTTATCAACCTTTGTAGTTTTCAATTGCTTTTTTAATTTCTTCTTTTGCAGCTTCAGCGCCTTCAAATCCCTCAACCTTTACCCATTTTCCAGGTTCAAGTTCTTTATAATGCTCATAAAAATACTTTATTTCTTTTAACATATGCTCTGGTAAATCTTTTACATCCTTTATTTCTTTAAATCTTGGGTCTATTTTTTCTGTAGGTACAGCTATTATCTTTATATCTTCTCCTGATTCGTCTTTTGTTTTTAATAAACCAATTGGCCTAACTGGAATTACAACACCAGGATAATTTGGTGCGCTAACTAATACAATTACATCAAGAGGGTCACCATCTCCACTTAATGTTTTTGGTATTGTTCCATAATCACCAGGATATGTTAATGAGGTATATAGCACTCTGTCAACAAATATTACACCTGTTTTTTTATCCCACTCATATTTAATTGGGCATCCTTTTGGAACTTCAATTACAACATAAACAACATCTGGTGTTTTCCCTTCTGGACCAGAAGGAACGTCATTTAAACTCATGATACCACCCACAAATATTTCTTTTGACGTAATGTTATAACAGATAAGCCCTCTTTTAAAGCTTTCTTTTTCAATTCTTTGTCCTGGGTTGCTATGATGCACTTTTCTTTTTTTGCATACTCTAATATTGAATCATCAATGCTTTTAATTAATGGTATATTTACAAATTCAACATTCTTTTGTTTTAATAATTTTAAAGCTGCTTTTCCATATTTAAGTTTTTCAAGCTCTGCTTCACAAATCTTTGGAAAGATTAATTTATACTTTGCATCAATTATTCTTTCAAACTCTGAATAAATATCAACTTTAAATTCAAATGGTATTACAACAAAGTTTGTATCTAAGATTATTTTTATCATATTATTATCCCGTATCCCACAAGCCTCCATTTTTGCCCTATTCGTCTGCTTAAAACAACTCTTTCGCCTTTTGATATGCACACAGGAAGTTTTAAAACAACATCTATTTTGTTATCATGAGCACTTGTTATTATCCCAACTGTTCTTGCTGTCCATGCATTTATCATAAGTGGTTCATTTGTTCTTAGTGGTTGGATTTCTAATTCTTCTTTTGAACCCACAACTCTTTTAAGTAAATGAACTTCTAATTTAAGTTTGTTCCAAACTGGTGGCATTTTTCCTTCTAACCCAACAACTTGTCCAACAAGTGCGTCTGATTTTGTTAAAACAGGGTCAAGTTCTGTTCCAATTCCAGCAGAACCACCTGGAACAAGTTCTTTTGCAGATATTCCACCAATTGAAACACTTACTATCTTAGAATAAAGTGGTTTCCATTCATCATTTACTTTTATTCCTGGTAAGATTTTTATTTTCTCTTTAATCTTTAGTTTCCCTTGTTTAAGTATGCCTCCTAAAACACCACCTTTTAACTCAGTTAACTTTGTTCCTGGTTTATTAACATCAAAACTTCTAACAACAAGGAATATTGGGTGTGCTTTTAAATCTCTTTTTGGTGTTGGTATATATTTTTCTATCGCTTCAAGAAGTATATCAAGATTTGCTCCATATTGTGCTGAAACAGGTAT
This sequence comes from Nanobdellota archaeon, assembly GCA_021163365.1. Classification (GTDB taxonomy): domain Archaea; phylum Nanobdellota; class Nanobdellia; order CSSed11-243R1; family CSSed11-243R1; genus JAGGWW01. The sequence continues at coordinate 1,025 of JAGGWW010000036.1, read as the reverse complement.
AATTGGTGCTTTTTCTGCGATTGTTCCTTTAAGAAATTCTTTTATTTGTTTGTAGTTTTCAATTGCTTGTTCTTTTGAAACCAAATCTATTTTGTTTTGCACCACTATTATGTTTTTAACACCACTTATTTCTAATGCAAGTAAATGCTCTTTTGTTTGTGGTTGTGGACATGGTTCATTTGCAGCAATTACAAGGATTGCACCATCCATTGTTGCTGCACCACTAAGCATTGTTGCCATAAGTGTTTCATGTCCTGGTGAGTCAACAAATGATATTCTTCTAATTGGTTTTGTTTGACCACCGCAGTATTCGCATTTTTCTTTTGTTGTGTATTTATTGCATTTTTTACACTTTCTCATTGTAAAATCAGCATAGCCCAGTCTAATTGTTAATCCCCTTTTTAATTCTTCAGAATGTTCCTGTGTCCATTTTCCTGTTATTGCATGAACTAATGTTGATTTTCCATGAGCAATGTGCCCTATTGTGCCTATGTTAACCTCTGGATAAAGAATTTTTTCTTCGCTTTCATTTTTCTTCTTTCTTGGCACTTTCATTTTCCTCCTTTTCTTCTTTTCCTAATGCAGCTGCTAATGATTTATTTCCATATTTAACAACCTTCATGTTTATTTGAACTATTTCTTCTGAAATTTGATTTCCCCTTACTGATTTTCTTCTTCTTTCTCCCTTTCTTTTTATTTTTATTCCTGGACCACCACTAAGCAAAGCTCTTATCCTCTTAGTTCCTGGTATATCTGGCCTCATGGGAAATCCTTGCTTATCACTCCCACCAGTAATCTTAAACTCAAATCCAGGTATGTTAATTAATTCTCCTTTTATTATATCTCCTATTTTTTTACCAATTAATCTATCTGCATCTGGAGATTTTATTTCTATTTGATATGCTCTTCTTGCTTTTGGGTCAGAAATCACTAATTTAAATTCTGCCATTTAAACACCTCCCGGCGCAAGCCAGCCATTGGTTAACAAAAAAAGAAAAAGAACTTCTTTTAAAAGGTTTTTGTTT
>JAGGWW010000010.1 GCA_021163365.1 Nanobdellota archaeon | reverse complement strand
TTTAAGGATTATCTTCTCAATATGAAATTTTGTCATTGTATCTCCATCAATTTATTGTGATTTTATTCTTAAACTAATTCTTAAAATTAAAAATGCGAGAATGATGTAAGATAATGCAACAATGTATATATGGATATTAAAAGGATTTTCGACAAACAAAAATCCAAGTCTTCCATAAGTTATACCTAAAAATGCTCCGGTTAGAGTACGAATTGGATTAATTCCTTTCCATATTTTAAATCTATATAAACCCCAATCAACAAAAGCTGGAATTGGGAAAAGGTATAGTATTACCAAGTTTAACGAACTAGATAAATTAACAAGAAAATAGAATACAAATGAAAGAATAGCAAAAGAATAAACACCCAAGCATCTAGCACAAACGTGTATACTTTTACCGAATAGTTTTATCAAATAACATCTATAATATTCATCAGGGTTGTGGTGGGATAGAATGAACTCATCATAATAGAACTTAAACCTCATTTCAATCCCAACTTTATTGAGACATTATTAAATACATCAATGATTTGGTCTTTAGGAGGTTTACTTCTTTCATCTTGAACTTTTGTTCCTATGAACCACCCAGCCAATCCACAAAAGGCACACATAGATAGAGCAGTACCAACATTTACAACATATTGTCCTGTTGTTCTTGCTACAATCCCACCATCTACTTCTTCAAGTTTAGTTTCACATTCAAAACGTCCGTGCATTTGTTTTATAACATATTTTATATTCTCATAGTTTTGATCAATATTTGCTTTCCAACCCAACTGATTCATCTCTTCAAGAATTTCGTCATATAATTTCTTCTTAGTTATCTTTTTAGATTTAGGAATATCAAACCTGTGAAGGAAATTTATTTGTTTTTGTTGTGCCATGTTAAAGTATTAATTTTTCAATATTTTATAAATTTATTGATTTCAAGAGGCGGACTCGCAATTGAGCATAACAACTATTAAACGCAATTTTTATTCGCATAACCTCCTGAAATGAAGTTAAAGCGAACTTTTATAAGCTGAATTTCATGTAATTTCTTGGGCTTGGATATTAAAAAGCTTACGCCACAAGAAAGATATGAGTTGGTAGGCAAACTCATAGAAGAAATAAAGCTAAGGAAGTATTCCTACCAAACAGGCAAAGCTTACATCTCAGTTGTTAAAAGGTTTCTAAAATCTAGAAAGACGCCCAGAGAATTCTTGCTTTCCTACTCAAATAAAAGCAGATCAACTATGAGAGATGTTTATTTTGCTTTGAAATTCTTCTATGAAAACGTGCTAAATGAAAAATTTGATGAAAGTTTACCTTTGGCTAAAAAAGATTTGAAGTTACCAGTTGTATTAAGTAGAGGGGAGATAAGCAAAGTGATAGAAGTAACCACAAATATAAAACGCAAACTTGTTTTGATGTGTCTTTACTATGCCGGCTTGCGTTTAGATGAAGTTAGAAATCTGAAATGGCAGGACATAGATTTTGATAGGGATGTTATCCACATAAAAAAGCTAAAGGTGAAAAGGAAAGAGTTGTGTTCCTGCATTCTAAATTAAAAGAAACGCTGGAAATTTATGGTGTTAATAAAGGTTTGGTTTTCATATCACAAAGAGGTAGAAAATACAACAAAAAGAACAATTCAGCAAATAGCGAAGAATGCAGCAAGAAAAGCTGAAATAAAAAAGAAAGTAACACCTCATACTCTGAGACATAGCTTTGCAACACATTTACTCGAGGCGGGAGTAGATATCAGGTACATCCAGCAATTACTAGGGCATAAAAGCTTAAGAACAACTCAGATCTATACGCATGTTGCAAGTAAAGATTTAAAGAAACTTGCCAATTTGCTTTGACCTAAAAGTGAGTTGACTTCCAAAAGGTATTTAAAAAACCCAAGTTAATTAAAAGATGTGCCAAAGGTTATCTTAGAAGTTAAAAATTTAAATGTAAAACTAAATGGAGAAGAAATAATTAGAAATCTAAGTTTTAAAGTCAGGGAAGGAGAGGTTTTAGTTATTCTTGGTCCGAATGGCGCTGGAAAAACAACACTCCTACGGACATTGCTTGGCCTTGTTCCTTACGAGGGAGAAATTATCTGGAGAACAAAAAACATTAGTTACCTGCCTCCACAGGAGTTGGTGCAAAGGAAAAATCTTCCACCAATAAGTGTAAAAGAATTTTTTGAGTTTAAAAAAGTATCTTTGGAAAAAATAAAAAAAATAATAAAAGCAGTGGGTCTTGACGAATCAATTCTTAAAAAAAGATTTGGAACTTTATCAACAGGTGAATTTCAAAGAATGATTATTGCGTGGGCTTTAGTAAAAGACCCCTCTGTTCTTCTTTTCGATGAACCAACAGCTGGAATAGATATAGGTGGGGAAGAGACAATATACACTCTTTTACATAAATTCTGGAAAGAAAAAAAATTAACAATCCTTCTTGTAACTCATGACTTAAACGTTGTTTGGGAGCATGCCACTAACGTGTTATGTTTAAACAAAAAGAAACTTTGTTATGGTTCCCCACTTAAGATTTTAACACCTAAAAATTTAGAAAAGCTTTATGGTGTTGGGATAAAATTTTACAAACATAAGGGATAGAAAAATGGAACTCATATACGCTATAATAATGAGTGCATTCATAGGAGGAGTGGCAGGATATATAGGCACATTAATGGTAACAAAAAGGATGGCACTTGCGGGTGGGGCTTTAGGACACCTTACTTTGCCTGGAATCGCATTAGCCTTAATTTATGGATTTGATGTATCTATTGGTGCATTTCTAGTTTTAGTTCTTGGAATCATATTAATATGGTTATTTGAAATTAGAACAAGACTTCCACTTGAGTCCCTTACAGCAGTTGTATTTGCCTCGTCTCTTGCAGTAGCATTTCTTTTTCTTCCAGAGGAAAAAACAGTTCAAGCGCTAATCGGGGATATCTCACAGATTTCGATTACTTCAGTAATAATAACAGTAATTATTTCACTAATCATATTTCTAATTGTAAGAAAAATATTTTCTGAGATGATTTTAATTAATATCTCTGAAGATTTAGCAAAGGTGGAAGGAATTAATGTCAAGAAGTACAATTTAATTTATTTGATATGCATTGCTCTTACTGTTGCACTTGGTGTTAGGATAGTCGGTGGGCTTCTTACAGCTGCTTTGGTTGCGATTCCAGCATGCACGAGCAGAAACTTAAGTAAAAATTTATTTCAGTACTCATACGGTGGATTAGCTTTAGGAGCACTAGCGTGTATAATTGGTGTTATTGGATATGCATTCACGCATATCCCAGCTGGCTTGTTAATAATATTATCTAGCACTGTTTTCTTCCTTTTTTCACTCATAGTCAAAAAATGAAAATCTATTTTGAAACATACGGTTGTGCAGCAAATCAGGCAGATGAATTAGTTATGCGTAGCATTTTAAAAAATGATTTTGAATTCACAAAAAACATTGAAGATTCTCACATCATCATCATGCTAACCTGTGGGGTGAAGGGCTCAACTGAGAACAAGATTATCCAAAGAATAAAACACATTAGAAAAACCTATCCTAACAAGAAAGTCATACTTGCTGGATGCTTAACGAAGATTATACCAAAAAAATTGCAAAAGATGTTTCCAGATTATTCTTTAATAGGTCCAGATCAAGTAAGCGACATATTAAAGATTGTTAAAAAAGTTGCAAAAGGTGAAAGAGTTATAGACATCAGAACCTACAGTTCCGATACCTCCCTTTCTTCAAAGCGTGTTTGTATTGTGCCAACTGTTGTTAAAGAAGCGCAGCCAATTGCAATTGCAAGCGGGTGCTTAAATGCGTGTGCATATTGTGCAACAAAGATTGCTAAAGGCAATTTGAAATCTTTACCAATAGAGTGCGTAGTCCGTTCAGTAAAATACGCTGTTGAGCATGGTGCTAAAAAAATACTTTTAACTGCAACAGACTGCGGTGCTTATGGAAAGGACATAGGAACAAACATAGTTGAGTTATTAAAAGAGGTTGTTAAAATACCGGGTGATTTTAAAATAAGAGTGGGGATGATGAATCCCCAGTATGTGAAAGAATTTGTTGATGATTTAATAGAAGTGTACAAAAACCCAAAAATAATTAAATTCTTGCACATACCTGTGCAATCTGGAAGTAACAAAGTACTAAAAGATATGAGAAGAGGGTACACTGTTGAAGAATTTAAAGGCATTGTTAAAAGATTTAGAAAAGAGATACCAGATATAAGAATATCAACAGATATAATATGTGGATACCCAACAGAAACAAAAGAAGATTTTAGAAAAACAATAAAGCTAATAAAAGAAATCAAACCAGAGGTGCTTAACATATCAAAGTTTTATCCAAGAGAAGGCACGTATGCAAAAACACTTAAACAACTTCCAACAAAAGAAATAAAGGAACGTTCAAGAAAGCTCACAGAGTTTTACAAAAAGCTAAAGAAAGATTTAATAAAGAACAAAGACTAAGAAAAAGTATGATATCTGCTAAGAAAATCATTGAAAATCCTTTTTATTCCATAGCGCATAAAGGAGATGAAAAAATAATTATGCCTGCTTCTGAAATTAAAAAAATCAAAGATTTAGCAAAAAAAGTTTGTAAGAACAACATATTATTTGTTGTTGGAGAGCCTGGCTCTGGTAAGTCCTTAGTTGAAAAAGAGTTAGAAAAAGCAATTCCGAAAAACTATGGAGTAAGGAAATTGCTTTTCACTGTTGATTTATTAAATGAATTAAGAGCTTTACCATCAGAAGTTGTTTTACGAAAGAAAAAATTTATTGTTTTCATAGATAAATTTGAACTATCAGATGTTGTTGATGATAAAAAACTCAAAAAGATTTTAGATGTGATAAGTGAGACCTCCAAAGCAGGTGTGGGTTTTGTTATATCTTGCTTGCCTCAGACATTGGCAAGAGTCTTTGAAATTTCAGATGAGCTTAAAAAATCATCTATTGTTTACAATGTGCCAAGGTTAACCTATGAGCAAGCAAAGATGTTAGTAATATCAAGATTAAATTCTGTGAGAAAGAAAAAGTCAAATTCAATTGAGCCGTTTACAGAGCATGAATTAAAAAGCATTTGGAGAACATCAAATGGAAACCCAAGAATGATTTTACTACTTTGTGCAAACATATATGAGAATAAAAAGAGTGATTAAATGAAATACTCTCTTGTAACTACTTGCATTATATTATCTCTTTTTCTTTTAACACAATTTATAGGACTCTATGTAAACAACGTATTCTTTGAAAAAAATTTGCCATATGGATTACAACCACCAAAAGTTAAGCCAAAGCAATCACCGTGGTTCTTTGTTTCCATGATAATAACAGCATCCATATTATTTTTTCTTATGAAAAGATTTAACCTTGAAGCATTATTGAAAATATGGTTTTTTATTGCATTTACAATTTGTCTTGCAATCACACTAAGCGCATTCATGTCTCCGTGGATAGCTATTTTTGTTGCTGCATCTTTAATAATCCTTAAAATCAAAGAAAAAGATTTGTTTGTACACAACATAACAGAAATTTTAACATATGGTGGAATCGTTGCAATATTTGTGCCAATGCTTAATTTACTTTATGCAACAATTGTTTTGATTATTATTTCAATCTATGATTTTATTGCTGTTAATATAACAAAACACATGATAGGGCTTGCAAAAATGCAAGAAAAGCTTGGGATTTTTTCTGGGTTAATTGTTATAAATAAAGATGATGTTGCAATACTTGGCGGCGGTGATTTAGCATTTAGCTTATTATTTGCAACTGTTGTTCTTAGAGATGTTGGTGTTGTAAATGCTTTGCTTACAGTTTATGGAACAGCCATTGCTATTCTTATTTTAACATCAATTGGAAAAAGAAAGAAATTTTATCCAGCAATGCCCTTTATAACTGCTGGAGCATTGCTTGGATTTTTAATAAGTTTGTTTGTTTAACGCTTTCTTCTCTTTTTCTTAATTGATTTCTCAACCTCTTTTTCAATTCTTAACTCAATTCTTTCAACTTTCTCAACTAATCTCTCTATTTTTCTGTCAAGGATTAAAACCTGTCTAAGTCCAAGCACTAAACCAAGCAAAACACCAACCATCAATCCTAATGCAGCTTTAAAAGCCCATTCTTCCATTATCTCACCTCAAATTTTAAAATAACTTGCTATTTAATTGCTTTTCTCTATGATTGCACTTTGCCCAGTTCTATCGTAAAATACTAATGTTGCTCCACCTTTTTCTTTTATTCTTAAAAGTTTTTTAACTAATTTTTCTATTTCTTTTTTCTTTTCTTCTTTAATTGTCTTAATCCTCTTAAGTCCATCAATAATTCTATCTATAACACCCTCAACATTTGATATGTAAGATTCAGAATTTGGACCTGGCTGTATTTTTATTCCAAGCTCTGGTATTTCAATAGTGCAATACTTACTTTTAATTACCCTATACGCTAAGCTCTTGCTTGATATCTTAATCTTTTGTTTTATCGGGTATCTCTTTTCGCTCAATGGAAGAATGTCATGCGCTTTGTACCCACAAGAATCACAATGAGCAAAAGTTTCAAGAACTTCACCAAAATGCGGAATATCGTCTAACACCTGACTTATGTTAAAACTTTTTTTACCACAAACAGGACAAGTAATAATAGAAGAATAAATAACTTTACTCTTCTTCTTCACCTTCTTCACTGCTTTCTCCTTTAAAGACTTCTACAAAGTTTGGCACTGCAACAATCCAATCTTCATCAATACCAACAATTGTTCCATCAATTGCTTCACACGTTCTCTTAACTTTGTTAACTGCTCTTTTTAGCTCATTCATATCTTTATCTTTCAATGGTTTTATTTTAATCAAAGCAATTGTATAGCCTTCTCTTAAAGAATCTATTACAGGTTTAATATCAGCAAAATCTGTTAACACAAAATACTTTACAAAGATTTTTGCTGATTTACTTGACATTTCCTCTGGTTCAAGTTCTATATATTCTTCATCAGAAGGCTCTTTTTTGATTACAACCTTTCCTGTTAGCTTGTCAAGGAACTCTTTTAACTTCGCCATGGCTCACCACCGACTTTTATATAATATCTTTTAACTTCTTATCTTATATACTTTTTTATTTAGCTTAAAATAGATTCAAGCACAGAGACAATACTCCAAATCTGAGTTCTTGTATAAACAGGCATGTTTGGGTCTTCTGAAATTTCATCTAAATATTGAATTGCTTTATCAACTCGCACTCTTAAATCTTCTTTTTCGTTTTCTAAACTTTCTTTTGCAAGCCTTGCATTCTCTCTTATATTTCTTGGAACAGTCCTATCATCAATTATTTGCGTTAGTAATTCTATTGCTTGTTTTACTTTTTCGCTCATGAAAACCACCTATTTTATGTTCTTTGAAAGCTCTCTTTGCAACTCAGTTGCAGTTTTTTGTAGTTTTTCAACTTGTTTTTCAATTGTAGAAATTCTTAAATTTAAAATTTCTTTTTTGCTTTCTAATGATTTTATTAATTCTTCTTTTTCTTTTTTAACCATTATGTTTCCAATAACCTCATATGCTTTTTCTCCTTTTTTGGATTTCTTTAATTCTTTTAATGCGTTTTCAATTTCTGCAATTTGTGTTTGTATATTTTGTTTTTGAAGTAAGAGCATATGAAGTTGTTGTTGAATCTGTTGAAACCTCATTATATTTTCCTTCTCTTTTTCTGATAATTCCAAAATATCACCTTGCCTTTACTCTCTTAACTGTTTCAGGTCTTTTTTTAAACAATATCTTGCCACCACAATATGGACATCTAACTCTTTTTGCAATGTCTTCTGATGTTACAGTTTTTCCACATGAAAAGCATATGTATTCCATTATTTCACCTGAGAAACATATTTTGGAGTATAAGCTCCGCCAGCAAACTTGGTTTTACATTTTTTACACTCCCAAATTCCAGCAGCAACTCTTTTTAGTTGCTTTTTCTTGCAATATGGACAAATCTTCGTTTTTTGCGCTTCTACTTCTAAATATCTTCTTCTAATTCTTAAACCATATCTAGCTCCAAATTTTCCAGTCACACCAACCTTTTTTGTTCTTCCCACAGAACCACCTTTTTGATGATTTATTCATGGGATTTAGCTTTTTAAAAGTTTCGCTAATAATGAAAATGTTATTAATTAAATGTGTTTTAATTTATAGCATGGAAAAAGAAGTTGTAAAAGGAATAAAAAACTTTCTAAAAAAATATGATTTAAAATGGTACAGGAAGCACTACATGTTTCAAGCTCCAAAAAGCAGAGATGATATGGTAAACATGTATAAGAAAAGCTACAAAAAGAACAATGGAGCACTTGATAAAAAGGTTTTAGAAGAAACATTGAAGTGGGCATTTTTTAATGATAGACGTTTTCTCGGAATCTTCTTAAAAAACTTAGGAAAAGAAAAAGAAAGCGATGTTAAAAAAATAACAAAAGAGGGATTAAAGCTTGCAAAAGAAGGCAAGATAAAAGAAGCAATTAAAACTTTAACAAAGATAAAGGGTATTGGAAATGTTACTGCATCTAAGATTTTAATGTTTAGTTTTCCAGATTTATTTGGAATGTATGACCAGTTTAATGGAAAAGCGATTTACAATTTAAAAGTAAATGGGAAACCATATTTTAAGGCAAGCGACCCAAACAAGTTAACAAATAAACAATATGCTGAAGAGTTTGAGAAGTACACATACATTCTACGTAAAATTGCAAAAATCCTAAAAATGAAACCAATGGATGTTGACATGGCGTTGTTTAGAATGGGTAGAGGGTACTAATCAGGCCCTCCAGCTGTAAAGAAGTTTTGTGATTCTGCGGAAACTTTCAAAATAATTGGAGCGCTTTTCCCTTTTCTAATTTCAAAAATTGTTAATGAATCATCTAATGAGACACCACAGAATTTAACAGCATCATCACCCAATTGTTCCTTTATGGAAGAAATTATTTGATTAACTTTATCAAAATCTGGTGCTTTTACAAGAATGTCTATTGTTTCATAAGATTTTTTTAATGGATGAACAACATCTCCAGTAAGATAACTTTCTAATTTTTTATCCAAAAGTTGAAGATAAACAAAGTGATATAAATCATAATCCTTTTTTTCTATTCTATTGTACAAACTTGAGCTAAAAACCTCATGTTTATCATAGATGGGAACTAAAACCCTATCATCTGGATTTACTATAACATTTGACATAAAACACCACCAGATATAGTTACTACTTGACGGTATATAAAATTTACGAAACTTTTAAAAGTTAAGCATCACTTGTTAGTAGTTAGGGGTGATTATTTGAATATAAACGTATTGCTTGAAGAAAAAACAAACTTAGAGGATTTAATAGAAGGATGGAAGATTAATAGCTCTCAGAAGATAGTTTCAGATGGAAAAGGTGTTTATGAGTATTTGGAGCTTGAGAGGTTTGGCAATGGGTATAAAGTTATAACCAACGGTTGGGTTGGTTTTATTTTTCCAAACATTCCTGGTATTGCTAAACTAAGAAAAATTGAAGAGGATTACGCAATTTTTAAGGTTAATGATAAAGAATATGTGGTTAATATTAAAGAAAAAGTTTTAAGCAGTGGTTATGATTGGGTTGAGAATGTAAACTCTAAGAATGGTGTTGTTGGTTTTGTAGGAAGGGAAGGAGATAAACAAAGGGTTGTTATACTTTCAAAGAATGGAGAAGCAATTAGTAAATTACGTGATTTTATTAGTGTTCACCTCAATTGTTTTGACTTAGGTGATAACATGATTGCTTTTAGAGCAAGAGAAGAAAATAACTACATGATTGTGTTGTTTGATGGTAAAGAGGAAAAAGAAAGTATGTTATATGATAACGTTAGCTCTCCTTTGTTAAAAAATGGGATTGCAGCTTTTATAGCTACAGAAAAAGATGGAAACAAGATTATTATCTTTGACGGCAATGAAGAAAAAGAAAGTGCACCATACGATGGAGCTGGGAAGCTTCTATTTGTTGATGGTGTTGCTGCTTTCGAAGCTGTTGAAAGAGGAAAAAGGCTGGCTGTTTTATTTAACGGAGAAAAGGAAGTTAAGAGTGAAATGTTCGATGAAATTAAAATTGAGAGGTTAGAGAATGATGTTTTATACTTTAAAGGAAGAAAAGGAGCTGAATGGATAGAGAGCACTATTTCAATTGGGTGATGTTTTTGAATATAAATGTGTTAATTGAACAAAGCGAGGTAAGCCAACTTGAAACTTTAATAGAAGGATGGAAGATTGATGAAGTAAATAAAATTGTTTGGGATGGCAAAGATGGATATTCTTATTTAAAAATAGAAAGATTTGGCAAAGGTTATAAGATTTCTACTATGGGATATGCTGGTTTTATTTTTCCAAATCTTAAAGGAATCTATAAAATAAAAGAAGAAAAAGATGGCTATGCAATTGTTGAAAATAATGGAATGGGGATTGTTAATTTGAAAACAATGACTGTTAGTAGTTCTTACGATAAAGTATATGTTTTCGAAGTTAACAATGGAGTTGCCTTTATCGAAGCTCGGGAAAAGAATAAAAAAAGAATTGTTAGATTAGGTAGCGAAGAAGTAAAGAGTGGATTATACGATGATATACGGGGTTTGAAAGTTAGCAATGGTGTTGCTTACGGTATTTGTATCGAAGGGTGGTATAAGAAAAGAGTTATAATGCTTTCAGAAGATGGCGAGAAAAAAAGTATGCTATATGATGATATATCTTCCATTTGGTGGGATATAAATGTTGAGCTTTTAACAGTTGATGGTGGCATTGTTTGTTTTAAAGCTAAAGAAGGAGACAAAGAAAGAGCTGTTTTATTTAACGGAGAAAATGAAGTTAAAAGCGAGATGTTTGATAAAGTCGTAGCCAAAAAGTTTGAAAATGGTGTTCTATATTTTGAAGGTAGAGGAGATGAGTTGATAAAAGACTCTATTTCAATTAGGTGAGATTTTGGATATAAACGTTTTAATCCAGCAAAGTGAAGGGAGCGAACTTGAAACTTTGATAGATGGTTGGAAAATCAACACACACGAGAGAATTGTCTGCGACTCAAATAATACCATATATCAATATTTGTCAATTGAAAGATTCAGTGGCGGTTATAGAATTATAAATAATGACTTAGATGGTTTTATCCTTCCAGGTGTTCCTGGGATTTTTAAAATAAAGCAAAGAAGAAAAGAATATTCAATGATTGAGAATAAAAATAAAAGATGCATGGTTAATTTGAAAAACAAGGTTATTAGCAACATATCCAATGAAATACGTTTTCTGAAGGTTGACGATGGAGTTGCTTACTATATTGCTGCTAAAGAAAACGAATGGAAGGTTGTTAGGTTTGAAAATAAAGAATCAGCAAGAGGATTATTAGAAGTTGTAAATGAGTTACAAATCATCAATGGTGTTGCTTATCTTTTGATAAATGGGAAAAGAATAAGATTTCTTCCAACAGGTGGAAAGTTAAATAGTGGGGGAGCCCGGATTTGAATTCCCCGACCCTGCCAACTTCTTTTCCGTTGACGCTTTTCTTTTTAAGAAAAGGGTCACCGGGGTCACAGCCTCCCAAGGGCCGCATACTTAGTCCCTTTCTCTTTGGTTAAGCTTTCTCTTTTGAGAAAGGTTAGACCAAGCTATACTACTCCCCCACAAAATTTCAAAAGAGAGTTTATTTATAAAGTTTAACATCTTTTACAATGGTATGAAAATATCCGAAGCACAAAGGATTGTAAAAGAGCATCTTGAAAAAATAGGATATACAAAGATTGAAACAGAGCCAATGCATGCGTTCTTACACTTAATAGAAGAGATAGGAGAAACAGCACGGGCACTTTTATACAAAGAAACACCACGAGGAACAATAAAAAATACAACGAATCCTGGTAGTTTAAAGGATGAAGTTGCAGATATCTTCTGGCAAACACTTAAACTTGCGATATACTTAGACATTGACTTAGAAAAAGCATTCATAGAAAAATATGAAAAGAATTTGAAAAAATAACATTAGATTATAATTATATTATGCTCAACCAAAAATTTTTTGATTATCTCAAAAATCATTTTATGCCCTTCTGAATTTGGGTGAACTCCATCTTCAAGAAATTCTTTTGGTATTTTTCCAAAAAGCTTTATGTAGTAAACATTTTCATCATTGCAAATTTTTTCTAATAAATCATCGTATTTTTTGACATACTCATTCTTGTATGACTTATCTGGATCCCAAGGGATAGGATCAACTTTCGACTCATCAACACCAATTAATCCGATAAAAATTATCTTTGAAGAAAATTTCCTTGCAAGAGATATTAATTTTCTAATGTTTTCTTTGAATGCATCAAGTGAAACCAAAAAATCATTTTTACTATGTACCCATGCTGAGTCGTTTATGCCAACACCAATTAAAAAGATAACATCTTCTTTTAATCTCTGCTGTGCTTCAAACTCAAATCTTCTCAAAATATCATCAGAAGTATCGCCAGAAATACCAAGGTTATAAACAGTACAATAGAAATCAGAGTCAGAAATGTTTTTCTCATCTAAGGATAACCTCAATCTATTAACCCATCCTCCTTTTTCTAAATCCCATGCTCCTCAAGCTATGCTATCTCCAAAGACTAAAATGCGTGCCATAACAAAAAGAAACAAGACAAAGCTTATTAAAATTACTTTACCCCTACATTTTTGGAAAATTAGAAAAATTTATAAATTTGTAGGGGGTAAAGGAATCATGGTTGAAATAAAAAAGAAAAAAATAGGAAAGAGAACATATTACTATCTGGTTCATTCAGTAAGGAGAAATGGCAAAGTAAAAAAGGTAGAAAAATATCTCGGTACAAAAATTCCAAGAAATATAAACAAGCTTAAAAAAGAATTTCTTATTGGAATCCTAAGAAAAGAATGGTATCCAATTCTTGAAAAAATAAAAAAGAACTATCTAAAAGAAGAGATGAAACTTCCGAAGTCTGCAAAAGAAAAAGAACTTCTAAACTTTGCAATAAGGTTCACTTATGACTCTCAAAAGATAGAAGGCTCTACTTTAACTTTAAGAGAAACAGCAAACCTTCTAGAAAAAGGAATACTCCCATCAAAACAAATTAGAGACATAAAAGAAACACAAGCACATCAGAAAATTTTCTATGAGATGATTAATTATAAAAAGGACATATCTTTACAAATCATAATAAAATGGCATAGAGAACTCTTTAAAGAATCAAAGCCAGACATAGCTGGGAAGATAAGAGAAACCCAAGTAAAAATTGCTGGCAGCAAATTTGTTCCTCCGCTTCCTGTAGAAGTATATCTATTATTAAAAGAATTTTTCAGATGGTACAATAAAAACAAAAACAAAGTGAACCCTGTAGAATTGGCAGCATTAGCACATCTAAAGCTTGTCACAATACACCCTTTCTATGATGGAAATGGAAGAATATCTCGCCTAGTTATGAATTTCATACTAAATAAAAACAAATATCCAATGATGATAACCCCATATGAAAACAGAAATAGCTACTACAATGCGCTTGAAAAATCTCAAATTAAGAAAGATGAAACAATATTCTTAAGGTGGTTCTTTAAAAAGTATGTGAAAGAATATAAGAGTTATTTAGAAAGAATAGCCAGCGTCTAAATTTCGTTTTTTAAAATTTCTTAAACCTGGCAACAGTATCAATCAAGTCAACATGTCCTAAAAACACTTGTCTGCAGCAATATCTTGTTAAACCCAAATCATCTAAAACCTTTTTTGGCTCTTCTCCTTTTTCAACTCTTTTTTTATATTCCTCCCACAAATGCCCAATTGGCTTCCCACATGAAAAACATCTTACAGGTGCTATCATCTTCTCCTCCCTTTTTCTTTGGTTGAGCTTTCAACGCTTTGAAGTTTGCTTACTCCTTCTTGGAGCTGACCTACATGGTTTTTGTGGCTCAGTTCTTCTTACATCAGCTACAAGCAGATGCCTATCGTACTGCAAGAACTTCTTTTTCAACTCTTTATTATTTGTATATTCAACAAGTCCCTTTGCAATTGCGTTTCTAACTGCTTCTGCTTGCGACATTACTCCTCCGCCTTTAACATTAACAAAAATATTGACTTTCTTTGCAACATCTCCTGCAAGCAAAAGAGGCTCTCTAATTTTATCTCTTGCTAAATCTGGTGTTATTAAATCAAGGAGTTTTTTATTTATTCTAACAATGCCATTTCCTTTTTTAATCGTAGCTCTTGCTATTGACATCTTCCTCTTTCCTGAAACATGAACAACCTTTTCTACCATTTTGCACCAACTTGTTTTGAAAGCTCACCAATAGTTATAAACTTAACTTCTTTTTCATGCAACATTGCTTTTGGTATTGTTTCAAGCTTAACATTTTCAAACTCTTTTGGTATACCAATGTATGTTTTAATCCTTTTAAATGCTTCTTTACCTCTTGCTTTTTTATATGGTAGCATTCTTTTTATAGCTCTTCTTACAATGTTGTCTGGTCTTCTTGGCCAAAATGGTCCTTTGTGTCTTCCTTTGATTGTTGTTATTCTTTCTTTGTAATTGTTAATAACAAAATCTCTTGAGCCTGTTATAACAACATTTTCAGAGTTTAAAATAACAATGTCCTTTCCTTCAAGAGCCAACTTAGCAACATAACTTGCAAGCCTACCAAGGACATGTCTTGTTCCATCTATATAAACAGCATTTGATGAAGCTTTTTTATCCAATTATTTTCACCCCTTTACCCTCTGGATTTTTCTTTATTAACTCTTGAATGCTTATTGCAGATGAACCAGAAAGCTTTATTTTTTCTTTTGCTGATTGAGAAAATTGAAAAGCAGCAATCTCTATTTTTTTCTCTAATATGCCATCACCAAGAACTTTACCTGGAACAACAACAACATCGCCATCTTTTGTGTATCTGTTGATTCTTGATAGATTAACAATTCTTCTAATCCTTCTTGGTCTTTCCAAGTCAGAAGCAACCCTTTTCCAAATAGGTTTTTTTAATTTTTTAAGCTCATTAATTAATTTTATCAATTGGATGTTTGTTGGTCCTCTTTTCACGGCAATCGCCTCGCAACAGAGCCATTAGCTCTGCACTTTAAATCTCCCAAGATTTACCTATTTTTAAAGTTTTCCATTTCATTCTTTTGCTTTTTCAAAGCACGCCATTTTGCTTTTATATCATCATGATTAAGTTTTCTAATCTGCTCTAATCTTTCTAATGCAATATCTTTGTCTAAGTATATATCTTGAACATTCGAGGGGTCAAAGCTTAATGATTTCTTTTTAGCCAATCTATACGCTGTGTATTCAAAGTTTTTAAGAACAATCATCTTGAATTCTGAGTCATCAACTTCATTAGCAAGATTGTATGCATTTTCTAAATGAACATATGCCAACATCAAAGCACTAGTGTCGTCTAAACCACATTTATGCATCATGTTTGCCAAGGTTGACAAGTCATTACCAATGTCATTGTGTACTCTTATTTTGTCATCAGTTGAATGAATTTGTTTCAAAAGTCTTTCTTCTAATGTTATCTTTTGCTTTTTGAAAAACATAGCTGTTTGATATTTGTTTTTTAATTCTGCAACATTAGATAAAACTTTTCTGCTCTCTAAGTAATAATGAATTGCTTTTCCTCTTTCTCTATGTTGTAACAATGTGTGTATATATTTATCTATTTCCCCCACACAACTATCAATATTTACTAACCAAGGTTCTGAATATTCAAGCTCTTGAGTAATCCCATGTAATTTTAACAATGCGGATTCAACTTCAGGATTTCTCATATATGCTTGTCCCATGATTATTACTACTGCAAAGTAGCTTTATAAATCTTTCTTTACTCTATTGCCATAAAATCTTCTGCTCCGCAAATTGGACATTTTTGTGGTACAATGCCTTTTGAAGGATAGCCACACTTCTTGCAAACATAAAAGTATTTAACATCATTGTAATCTTCTCCTTTTTCTAATTTTTCAAGTGCTTCCTTAAACAAGTTGTTGTGAATTTTTTCAACTTTCATAGCCCATTCAAAACTTTGCGCTGCTTTTTCATTCCCTTCTTCTTTTGCCTTATTTATAAAATTAGGATACATCTCCTCGAATTCATATGATTCTCCTTCTATTGATGATTTAAGATTTTCTTTTGTAGATTTTACAAAGTTTAATGCTTCTAGATGATTAAATGCATGGATAGTTTCTCCTGATGCAGCAACCCTAAAAAGCTTTGCAATACCATGGAATCCCTCTTCTTCAGCTTTTTTTGCAAAAGCAAGATATTTTCTATTTGCTTTTGATTCTCCAGCAAAAGCTTCCATAAGATTTTTTTCTGTTTCCGACATTCTACCACCATTTTATTTAACATGCGGGGGCTGGGACTTCCTCAACCCCTTTCTTTTCCGTCAACGCTTTTCTTTAGAAAAGGGTTGGTTCGAACCCAGGTAGGCACTAAGCCACACGGTCCTTAGCCGTGCCCGTTTGACCATACCGGCTCCCTTTCCTTTCTTGGCAACCTACCTTCTTTTCTAAAGAAGGCGGAAGGGTGTCTCCGGCACCCCCGCATGATAAAATTCTAGAAATAGAAGTTTTAAAATATTTCTATTTCATAGCTTTTTCAAAAGCCTTTTCAAATAAATTAAGCCTTTTTGAAAGTTGCTTTGCAGCGTTTTGTAATATTGTTTTACAATCTAATTGTCCCCAAGATTCAAATGTAACTATAAATTTATTTTCATCTCCTGTAACAACAACTCCACCATTAGACTTATCAACACAAGCCAAGCAAAGATTGCATGCTTCAATATTTTTAACTTTTAACTCCTTGCCATCTAATTCAAAAACACCTCTTGGGCAAACATCAACAATTTCTTTTGCATTTTTAACTTTCTCTATTTTTATCTTTGGGTAATTTTGATATATCATCAAACCAGTTGACCATTTTGAATGTTCTCTGCCAAACCCTAAAACTGCTGTTGCTGTTAATTTTATTTCTTGTCCTTCTAAAAGTTTAACAATTGGAATATTATCATAAACTGGCACAACCTTTGGGTCGCTTGATTTTAAATCTCCAGAATAAACCATTTTTGGGCCTTTGGCATTTAACTTAAATTTAACCTGGCAAATCTTGCATCCTTTTCCACCACATTTGCACTCGCTTGGCAATTTATATGTTTTTAAATCTGTTTTAAGAGGAATTAAACCAAGTCTGTGCGCAATAATCTCATCATATAATACAGATGAATTTTTTGTAAACTCAACTTCTTCTATTGCCATTGTTGGAACACCAGTCATTGAAACCCTTCTTAAAGAATTCATAAAGCCACTATCAACACCTTCAATGATGAATTTAATAAAATTATCCTTTTTTTCAAGAACAGTAATTTTCATTATCCCACCTTACATCCTTCTTCCCCTTTTCCCACCTTTTTTCTTACACCCATTGTGTGGGATTGGGGTAACATCTTCAATTACACCTATTTTTAATCCTGCTCTTGCAAGTGCACGAATTGCTGGCTGAGCTCCAGGCCCAGGATTCTTTTGCTTTATGCCTCCTGGTGCTCTTACTCTAACATGAACAGCAGTTATTCCTTTGTTAATTGCTTCCTCAGCAGCTTTTTTTGCTGCAGCCATTGCAGCAGTTGGTGAAGAACCTAATCTATCTGCTTTTACTTGAGAACCACCAGTAACTCTTGCTATTGTTTCTGAACCAGTTAAGTCAGTTATGTGTATAAAAGTATTATTAAAACTAGAAAAAATGTGTGCAATTCCCCATCTTAGTTTCTTTTTCTCAGCCATTTTACTCACCAATTTCTTCTGCAAGTTCTTTAATTTCTTTTTCTTCTATTTCTTCTTCAGTTGGTTCTTTAGCTTCTTCTTTTTTCTCTTTTGATTTTACAGCCATTCTTTCTGGATGCATTTCATTTGCTAAAGGAGAGTTTGGAGCAAAACCAATTAAAGGTTCCTCATCAACTCTTACTAAGTGTGATGGAGATGTAACTTTTTTATCTCCAATGACAATGTGACCATGCGTTATAAATTGTCTTGCTTGCTTAATTGTGTTTGCCATTTTCTTCCTAAAAACAAGTGTTTGAAGTCTTCTTTCAAGAATGTCCCTAATTGTTAAAGCAAGAACATCTTCTATTTGCGCATTTTCTTTAACTAAACCCAGTGAGTAAAGCCTTGAAAGAAGTTGTTTTTTCTCAAGTTGTGCTTGCTTGTCAGTTAAAGGAATAAGCCTTCTTGCTTGAGCACGGAAATTTCTTAAAATAGATTGCATTTTCCAAATTTCTTTTTTGTTTTTGTAACCATACTCCTTTCTAAGTTGTTTTTCTTCTTTTATTCTTTCCATCTGCCATAAGTGCGTTGGCCTTGAATATTTTTTCTTTAATTTCCTTGCCATGTTATCACTTCTTACCAGGCTTTTGTTTTCTTCTTACAACACCAACAGTTGCTCCAACTCTTCCGCGCACATTTGCACCCCTTGACCTTGTTCTTTGTCCTCTAACTTTGTAATTAAACATGTGTCTTATTCCACGATAGCATTTTATGCTCTTAAGTCTCTTTAAATCAAGATTGTGTGAAAGCACCAAATCAGATGACACAAGATGATAATCTTTTCCAGTAACAATATCCTTTCTTCTATTGTATAGCCAAGAAGGTATGCCAAACTTTTGTGGCTCTTTAAGTGCTTGCTTTATTCTTTCAATGTCCTCTTCTGGCAAGCTTTCCAATGCAACATTATCTAAACCAAGCGCTTTTCTCACAGCATGTGCATAAGACCAACTAACTCCTTTAATTGAAATTAATGCATGTTCAATTTTTTTAGATGCATCTAAGTCTGTGTCAGCTATACGAATTATTTTTTTAAATTCTGGTTTTTTTGCGACTGCTTGTTTTTTTATTTCTTTTTCTTTCTTGGGCATGTTAAATACACCATGTTTTTTATTTATAAATCTAACTAGTGGTAAAAATTAAAAAGGAAAACCCTTTTTAAAAGTTATCGTTTTTCTCAAACCCTTTCTCTGTGTTCTCTTTAGGCTCGCTTTCTTGTTGATAATTTGTAATTTGCTGTTGCATTTCTTGTTTTTTCTCTTTTTTAAACAATTTAAGAATCTTACGCCTTCCTAAGAATGCACTAAGTGCAGCTGCTCCACCAACTGCAAACCATACTGCATTGCTCATAACAAATTCTCCTGCTGCGATAAATAAACCTGTAATTCCAGTTGCACCAGGTGGAGGTGTTGTTGGTGTAGATGGTTGAGATGGTGAAAATGACAATATTGCTTGACATTTGCTTATTGCATCTTCGTAATTATTATCTTCAATCAAAGCTTGAGCATCATCATAATCTTTTCTTAAGCTAGTTACATTTGTTCCATTTGCTTCAAGTTCATCTATGTAAGCTGATGCATTACCACATACCTCAATTGCTTTTTGCTCAATTAGATTTGTAACAATTAAAGTGAAAGAATCGCTATCACCAGCAATTACATTTCTTGCTTCAACCTTAACATCATATTCTCCGCTTGCTAAGTAAACAGGCACAAGCTTTAATGTAATTGTTGCTTCTTCTCCTGGTTCTAAATCAATTGTTGTTTTTGATAATTCATAAGCGTATGTTGGCAACCCATCAACTGTTATTTCTAAACCAGCCAAGTATTGTGTTCCATCATTTAAAATACTAACATCAACAAACTGTGTTTCATCTGAATTCATCTTAATTTCTTCTTCATCAATTTCTAAAACTACTTTTGCACCAGTTGGTGCGCCTCCTCCCCCGCCTCCACCACCTGCTGGTGGATTAGTAACTTCAATTGATACTGTTGCATTTCCACTATTGTTTAACATATCAGAAATTACAATTGTAATATCATGAGTGCCAACTGCATTAGATGAAATTGTGCCTGTACATAAGTTTGTTGTACCATTGTATGTTAGATTTTTAACAAGTGCATTATCAAGATAAACATTACATATAGTTCCATCTGCTATGCCAACACCACTATCATTTGCTTGCACTCTTATGTTAACATCAGAACCTGTGTAAACAACAGCACCTTGTGTTGGAGTTATAATAGTTATATCTGGTGGTGTATTATCAATTAAAACATTTAAACTAGTTGTATTAATATTACCTGCTTTATCGATTGCTCTTACTCTAATTGTGTATTCACCATCAGCTAAAGCTGTTGAATCAAGATTTGCTTCCCACACACCATCAGACAAGTTCCCATTAACTAAATTCATTTGAATCCATTGACTATTTGTTGATGAATTGTTCCACATAAATTCAACAACACTTATTTCATAATCGTCTGATGCATTTGCAGAGATTATTACTGAAGGTCCGCTTATGGCAACAATGTTCTGAAGCGGACCTCCAGCAGGTGAGGTGAGTTGGACATGAGGTGGTTCTACGTCTAAGACTGTTAAAGTGTGTGTTGCCTCACTTTGCGCATAGTTATTTGTTTCAACAAAAACAGCTCTTACTTCATATGTTCCAAAGTGCAAATCATTTCTTATTACACTTAAGGAATTGGTTGTATCATTTGCTATTAAGGTATTATTCAAATAAATTTCAACATAAGCTGGAGCCGGATTTGGAATTGCTGTTATATTAACTTCTTGGAATTGATTTATTGTTAAATCAGAGTCGCTTCCATTCAACAACAATGTTACACTTGTGCTTTGCTTATTTATTGTAAGAGTCCTTATTATCTCAGCATCAGCATAATTTTGTGAATTGTTAAATATTAACTTATATTCATAAACACCAGAATCCAAGGTTTGCACATCTGGATTATTAACTAATGAGCCATTTCTAAATAAGTATAAATCTCCATCTGGAATTGATGCATCTTTCCACCCACTTACATTTGTTTGAGTTCCATATACACCAATAAAATCACTTTCAACACCATTGATTGCTAAATGCACCAATGAATTTAATGGGTCGCTTTGATTGTATGTTGTCTTTTTGTTTACAACATAAGTCATTTGTTGTGTTGAATTCCAATTATTAAAGCTATCATTTGCATACCATCTATATGAATATGTTCCAGCATTAAGCGAATTCAAAGTAAATGAATATTCGTTTCCATTTTGTGTTGGTGTATAATTTGTTCCATCAAATTCAAATATAACATTGCTAACACCATGTGGGTCATCCCATGTTATGTAAAATGTGTATGTTGCTCCTTGATTATATTCAACACCACTTTGTGGGTTAACATATTCATTTGAATAAAATGGACCATTAGAATCTAATTCAAATGTTGCTTGTCCTAAGTCACTGTAAACAGTTTTACCTGAGTTCTCATCAGTTCCACTAACAACAGCACATAAAACATAGTTATTGCTTTCAGCAGAATCGCTCCAAATCTCAAATTGTATTGTTGCGGAATCTCCACCTTGTATCTCTGGTATTGGCTGCGGTATTGTGGTAAAACTAAATAAACTTGTAACATCATTGCCATTGCAGTCATTTTCCCTTATTTCAAGAGTTGAAAAACCAACATTTAAAACAGATGCTTCTCCATCATTTACAATAACAGCTGTTACAGTTGCGTGCATTCCTTTTCCAATCAAAGATGGTGAGACTGTTATGCCGCTTCCTAAATCTCCTCCAAGTTCAAGCTCACCATCATCACCGCCAGCTTGCTTTTGTATTTCTATGTCTTTTGTTAATGTGGCACTAACATGTTCTCCTGAGTTCTCATCAGTTCCATTTGCAACAGCTGTTAATGTATCTGTACCAGAAACAGACGCAGCTCTAACTGTGAAAACCGCTGTTTTAACTTGATTTTGTTGTATGTCGCCAACACTAACTGATGTTGGATTGATAAGTGAACCAAGACTTGAACTTAATGTTACATTAACATTCTTAGCAACAGCTTCTCCATTGTTTGTAATATTAATATGAATCTCAAAGTATTGCCCTTGATTTGCATATGGGTCATTAGTTAAGTTTGTTGTAATTGAAGTTATTTGAATATCAGCTGGATTTTCTAATGAAACAGTTATAGAATCACTTCCAGTATTTCCATCTTTTTCAGCATTAACAGTAATAACCCAATTACCACTTGGGTCTGTTTGTCTTGTTATATAATTAACTTCATACTCCCCATTTCCTAAATCAACCAAATCTATTGTGTTTCCATTTGGGTCGTTTGCTGTAACAGTTGCACCACTAACGTTATTTGAATTCACATCTTCTACATGCGCTCTTATTCTAACAATTTGTCCTTTGCTAAAAACATCTCCATTAGCAGGTGTTTTTATGTATACATTATATGTATTTGAAATAGTAACAGAAGCTGAATCACTTCCACTATTTCCATTTTTTTCAGCTGTAACAGTTATTGTCCAAGTCCCTGTTGGGTCTGTATCTTTTATAACATAATCTATTTCATATGTTCCTGGAGTTGCGGTTTCTGTTAATGTTATTAAATTTCCATTTGGGTCGTTTGCTGTAACAGTTGCACCACTAACTGGGTTGTTATTAGCATCAACAACACTTGCAGTTATTGTTACTGTGTCTCCGCGATTATACTCTTGCAAAAATTGACTTATTATGTTAACTGTGTAATCTGAGCTTATTTCAACATCTACAGAATTTGTTCCAGTATTATCATTTCCATCGTTTGCATTTATAGCAATTGTCCATGTTCCAATTGGGTCATTATTTTCAACATGATAATCAGTAGTCCAAATTCCATTTCCAGCATACTGAAGATTTAAATCATTTCCATTTGGGTCTGTAAATGTTGCTGTTCCGCTTGTTACATAACTTCCATCAGGATATGTAATTAAAGCAACAATTGTTGCTGTATCACCGCGATTAAATGTTTCACCTTGAGTTGGACCAGTGATTTGGATTGATAAAGTAACAGAATTGATAGAGTATGTTTGTGAGTCGCTTCCATAATTTCCGTCTTTAGTTGCTTCAACTTGCAAGTCCCATGTTAAAGGATCATCCCAGCCAATTGTAAATGTATACGTGTATTCGTTTCCATTTTCTATGAGATTTACTGTAGTTCCATTTGGAAGATTGGCTGTAACAGTTGCGCCATGTACTATATTTCCATTAACATCTCTTACCTCAGCTGATATGGTTGTGGTGTCTCCTCTTGTTAAACTTCCAGTTGGAGAAGTAATTGTGACATCATATTCGTCGCTTACTACTATTGTAACGCTTCCAGATGTAGTATATGCTTGGGTCCCCATATCTTCATCGACACCTGTTGGCGTTACAGTTATCGTACACAAATTATCAGCATTTTGAGCAACAACATCCCAGCTAATACTCGTTGAATGACCACCACCCAAGTCTCCAATTTGCTTTGTTTCACTGTCTACCACGCTTGCACATTGACTATTAAAAGATATCGTTGCTGAAGAATCTATCGCTGTTGCTGTTAAATCGTCTCCATTTGTAAAGATAGCTGTTATTAAAAATGCGTCTCCAATGTTAACTTCCATTAAACTTGAGGAAACATCCGTTGTTATATTTGCATGCTTTTTAATGATAAAGGTATGCTCATTTTGAGAATTTAAGTCAACATCTACGGTATCTGTGTAGTTATTATATAAACCACTTTCATCAATATATGTTACAGAAACAGGAGATGTAGTTGGATGGAGATAAGCGACACCGCTTAACACTTGTGTTTGTTCACCTTGGATTTCTACACGACCTTGATCAATCTCGTTACCTTCTAAGTCATAAACATTCACTTTTAACACAGAGGTAATTTCTTCATTCTTTTGGATAAATACATTTGAAACGTCATCTGGCTCTGGGTCTATTACTAAGTTATAGTTTTCAGAAACATAGCCAGCGCCAGATATATTAAGATAAACAAAACACCAACCACCATGTAGTATCTCCAAAGTTGGCAATTGATACGCTCCATTAGAATCTGTTGTATCTACCATCTGACTTTCGTCAGGACCTATCACAATACACGCATTAGGATTAGAATTTGGGTCTGGATATGTAACCCTAACTGTTACACCAGAAACAGGACCTTTTTCATCACTTATAGTACCACCTATATCAACAAGAGCATGATAGCTATTGGCATAGGCTAATCCAAGAGATAAACAAAACATTAAAAATAAAATTATGAGCTTTTTCACTCACCTCACCCCTGAGTATATTGATTATCTGGGCTTGAAATCTTCGTTTCCAAATCTTCTAAAAACGTCAAAAGATCATCGATAGAGTTTGGGTGTTCTCTTTTTCTTTTTTCATAAGCTAATCTTAATGCACCTATACCAAGCATTGTCATTTTTAAAAGATAGCTTGGGAAATATTTGACTATCTTTGTTGTTCCTCTAAGAACACCATCAACGTATCCATTCATTGTACCCCCAATACTTCCACTTATTGTCCCATCTATTGATCCAGTAAAACCATCTAATGTTATTGAACCATCAGGATTAACTTGGATACCATCAGGATATGCTGTTCCAGTTGCAGAAAAGTTAGTGTAATCAATCTCAATTGGCGTGCCGTCTGGGTCATATAACACATAATTCCCATTTATTGTCCCATGACCATCTATTATATTCATATTAACATCTGCGCTATTAAAATCTAAATTGGCATCTCCACTTATACTACCATTATGATAGCCTGTAAATGTTCCCAGTTCCTGATATTTAGCAACAAAAAAGTTTTTAACAACTTCTCCAACGCTAGAGAAATCAACATTGCCATGTGCAACATTATATAAAAATGTTCCTACTGCAACAGCACCTATTCCCCATGCAAGGGTTTTTCCAGTACTTACTTCTCTGTCTATAAAAACATAAACCTTGTTTTCGTTTTTATCAGTAACATAAGAAAGATGTTTGAATTTTTTAACAAGGGATTCAATGTTTGTAAGTTCGGTACCATCATTGTACTCTATCGCAACACCAAGGTCGCACCCCCTTCCTTTAATTAACCTATGTGCACTGTTCTCTCCAATCTCTTCAGAAAGAGTTTTATAAACTTTCGCCGGAACGATAAAGTTTAATCTCTCAGTATTTCCAATGATATATTTCAACCTTTCTAAAGTTTCATCAGTTACAGGAGCCTTTTTGTAAATCAATGTTGTAAGAGGATTACTTTTCTCAATTGGAAAAATTCTCTTTTTAATATTTCCAAGTTTTTCTTTTAAAGAGCTTCTATCTTCATCTTGAGAAAATTGATCTTGTTGTTGAGCATTTGCCATTAAACTCACCCCTTTTACCACAATTTAGTTGTTACAACTTAACAGTTACATATTTATAAACTTTTCGTTAGAAGTAACATCAGAGACTTAACCTGAATGTGAGTTATTTTTTAATTAGTTCGATGA
>JAGGWW010000030.1 GCA_021163365.1 Nanobdellota archaeon | reverse complement strand
TGATAGCATGGAATTTGTTGAAATTGGTGAAATATTAGATGGAAAACACACAGGAGAAAAAGTTGCAATTAGAGGGTGGGTTTACAGGGAGAGAAAGCAAAAAACAGTTTCATTCTTTTTAATAAGAGATGATTCTGGAGTTATACAAACAGCAATAAAGCCAGATTCTAAATATTGGGACGAAGCACAAAAACTAACAATAGAATCATCAGTTAAGATTTGGGGTGTTGTTAAAAAAGATGAAAGAGCACCTGGAGGTTATGAAATACAAATAGAAAAGCTTGAAATAGTTGGATTAGCAGAAAGGTTCCCGATTACAAAAGACAAAAGTGAAGAATTCTTAAGAGATGTAAGGCACTTATGGATTCGCAGCAGAAAGATGACATTAATATTAAAAGTGCGCAGTGCTGTTTTCGAAGCAATTTATGAATTTTACAAAAAGAAAGGATTTTATCAAGTTCAAGCACCAAGCTTTACTGGAGCTGCATGTGAAGGAGGTTCAACTCTTTTTGAAGTTAAGTATTTTGACAAAAAAGCATATTTAACACAATCTTGGCAGCTTTATGGAGAAGCAATGATATTTGCATTACAAAAAATATACACAATTGCTCCAAGCTTTAGAGCTGAAAAAAGCAGAACAAGAAGGCATTTAGCAGAGTATTGGCATCATGAAATGGAAGCTGCGTGGATGCAATTTGAAGAACTTCTTAAGTTTCAAGAAGAGTTCATAACATTTGTTGCGCATTACGTAGCTGAAAAGTGTGAAAAAGAACTTAAAGAACTTGGAAGGGATATAAAGGAATTAAAAGAATTAAAACCACCATTTAAGAGAATGACATACAAAGAAGCAATTAAAAAGCTTGGAAAAGAATGGGGATATGATTTAACAGATGCTGATGAAAGAAAACTTGTTGGTGAAATTGGAAAACCTTTGTTTATAACACACTTCCCAAGGGAAATGAAAGCATTTTACATGAGACCAGACCCAAAAGACCCAAAAGTTGTTTTAGGAGCAGACTTACTTTTGCCAGGTGTTGGTGAAACAACTGGTGGAAGTGAAAGAATATACGACTTAAAAGAATTAGAAGAATCAATAAAACTATTTGGACTTAAAAAAGAAGAATATGAATGGTACATTGATTTAAGAAGATACGGCACTGTTCCACATTCTGGATTTGGTTTAGGAATAGAAAGGTTAGTAATGTGGCTCACAGGAGCAGAACACATAATGGACACAATTCCATTCCCAAGAACGATGACAAGATTGTATCCATAGGTGTGTAAGATGCCATTTACAAACCTGCATTGGTTTCAGAAAACAAACAAAGAATTAAGTGAAGTATATTTAACACTATATTTGAGAAAATTTGCAATTTCTTTGATTAATATTTTTATTCCTATTTATTTATACAAAATTGGATACACATTAAATCAAGTTATTTATTTTGTAATAACGTGGTTTTTGTTTCAAGCAATAGGGGGGTACATAGCTTCAAAAACAAGTTACAAGATTGGAACTAAGCACACTATAGTGATAAGTGTTCCTTTGCTTATATTGTTCTTTTTATTTCTTTATGAAGCACCAAAGCTTGGGAATTTTATTTATTTAATTGCACCTTTAATAGGTTTATCAAATGGCTTTTATTGGGTTCCAACAAATGCTGTGTTTGCTAAGAATTCCCATAAAAAGAGCCCTGGAAAAGAAACAAGCTACCTTATGATATCGTCAAGACTTGCAGGTGTTTTAGCACCATTAATAGGAGGAATCATTATTTCAAATTTAAAATTCCATCACTTACTTAGCATTGTGATTGCTTTGTTATTTCTTAGTTTAATTCCTCTTTTTTTGTCAAAGGATTATGCTTGTAAAAAGAAAGATATGTGGCTGAAGTTATTGAAAAACAATATAAGATATTTCATTGGTTATTTCTTTCAAGGAGCAATTGTAATCTCAACATTTTTGCTTATTCCATTTCTCATGCTATCACTTACAAACTCTTATGTATCAATAGGTTTGGTTTCTACAATATTACTTGTTGGCTCATTTGCAGTAATCCTAATTGTTGGAAAACTTACAGACAAATTTGAAGGAAAAAAATTAATTAAATTGGGTGGAGCAATTGTATCAGCTGCATTTTTAATCCTTTCCTATTCAAAAAATGTGAATGTGATTTATTTAACAACATTTATAATTGGTATTAGCACTATTATGATTTATCTTCCATTATTTGCAATTTCATCGATTGTTTCTAAAAAATACAATGAAACAGAATTTATGATGTTAAGAGAATTTGCTCTTTGCGCAGGAAGAATTTTCATGCTCATACTTCTTCTTGCACTACCAGCATTTAAAATTAAAATTGGTTTTATGATTGCAGCTCTTTCTTCATTATACTTTGTATTGTTTAAAATAAGAACGAGCGTAAACATATAATCCAACAAATGTGGAGTGTATTAAACAATTTTGTGGGTAATCTGTGTGCCCTTGCATCACCTCCGTTTAACACAGAGGCAACACAGAGCTCACAAATTACTCTCCACATTCATATATATTTAAAAAGAATTAATACTTAAACTTTTCTATGAACAAACAAGTAGTAATTGCAATTTCAAAAACAGGATTTTTATTTGGACTGCTTGTGTGGCTTTATGTTATTGCTATGCAAATTGCTCATCCAGAAAGCGTAAATTGGACATTTGTTTATTGGCTTCCAATTAGAATGGATTTTGTTGGAGAAATTGCATTTGTTATTTCCTTCCTGGGTTTCTTAATCTGGCAACTGAAAAAGGATTAAACCTTAAACCTTAACAAAGCACCAATTTGAATTTTTGAAAACCTCTCACCAGCTTCGTGCTCGTTTGAAATTATTACAACCCTGGCTCCATTTTTTTCCGCATCTTCCATTATTTTGTTTAATTCATCATAAACACCTTTATCTTTTGCCTCTTGAATAAAACTATCTGAAACAAGCAAAACCTCAACAGCACCATAATCAACTGCTTTTTTTACTTCATTTAAGCCATAAGTTGCCAAGCCGTCTTTTGAAACTTCTTCAAAAAACTTTTCAATTAGGCTTGTTTCCTCTGAAATTCTTGAACCTTTAACAACCTTTTCAACAGCGCCTCTTTTTATTAATTCATTAATTCCTGTTTTGCCATGTGTTGAAATCTTAAAAATAAAAACCTTCTTTTTTAAATCTGGAAACCTTTCAAGAGCTTTCTTAAAATTTTCAGGTAAGAACCCAACACCACCAAAGACGATTTTATTTACCTTTAAATTATCAGAAATCTCTTTAAGCAACTTTGCAAGCTCAATTAAAAATTCTTCCCTTGCCTTTTCATAAAGCTTTTGAGTTTCTTTCTTTTTCCCTGGAAGAGCTTTTGATAAATCAGTTAAAAACTCAATGCCAAATTCCTTTAGCAAAGCAATTGTTGCATCACCATAATCTGCTGCACACAAGATAACTCTTGGCTTCTTAGCTGATTCAACAGCATCGTAAAGTCTTTTAATCTGCCAATTTTGCCATTCTTTTTCAATTGTTAAAACACTTCCACGCTCAAGAGAGATTGTATGAAATGCGCCATGAGGAACATTTGGATTTGAACATTCAACAATTTTTCCAAGAATTCTTAAACTATTTTTTGTAAACTCAACTTTTTCAACAACCAACTTTACTTTAAGCTTAACTCTTTTTCCTTCTTGCTCCTCTGTTTTCTTTACAACCCTTGTTGTTTCAGAACTTACAAAATCTCCATTTTGAATTATTCTGGAAAGAATCCATAAATCATCATAACTATCTATTTTTATCTTAAAAATACCTGTTTTCTCATCCTTATGCAAGATTCGCATAAATTTTCAATTTCTTTGATTAATAAAAAAGTTCTCATTCAATCTATATATTGGAGTTTTAGAAATCTTATAAATGCAAAATTCTTATATTACTTAGGTGGTGCTCATGAATAGAGAAATAAAGTTATTTTGTCCAGAATGCGGTTCAAGTGAATTAGCAAGGAATGAATCAGGGGAACTTTATTGCAGAAAATGTGGCACTGTAATTGAAGAAAGCATGCTATGATTAAAGAATTCTAACCTATTAGAAAATTTATTAAATATATTGCCCATTATTTTAATCTATGTGCATAGAATATTGGAAAAAATTAAAACCTTGGATTAAAGATGGAATAATTGGATTTGTAGTTGGCTTAGTACTCTATGTTTTAAGAATTGCAGGAATAACATTGCCTTATTTGTCTGATTGGGAAGCGCAAGGTCTTTCTTTAGGCACAGTTGGAATAACAATGGTTGTTGCATACACAATAGCAGGAGTATTCATAGGAGAATTAATTGGACAAGCAACAGGAAAAAGGTCAAAGAAGTAACATCAAAGTTTGGTAAATTATTCCAAAGGCAAAAACAGCTATTGAATAATAAATTGGAATATTTCCGCCAGGCACAACAAATCTTGATTTCTTTTTCTTTTGACGAGCTTTAAGAACCATGAACATGGTAAGCAAACCCATTAAACCACCAGAATAAGTACCAGAAATCTGCAAAAATGTTACAAAACCAAGCTTAACATAAACATAAATAATAAAGGGAATAAAAGCAGATAAAAACCATGAAAGCTTTTTATGAAGTCCAAAATCAACAGTATAAATATGTTTTATTGCATCTGCAAGAGCAATAAATGGAATAGTTATTGCAATCAAAACAAACAAGTCACCAATTTTTCCAAAAGCAGGAAGTCCAACAACTGCAACCTCATTAACATTTTTTCCAACACTACCAAGCAAGGAATAACTAAAAAGCAAATAAATACCAATCACAAAAACCATTGCAGTTAAAATTGCTTTACCTATTTTTCTTTTATCCTTTAAAATATCGAGCATCTCTGGAATAACATTATAACCCATGCACGCAAACAAAACAATTCCAAATGGATAAAAGACTTTTGATATGTTTAAAACATTAACATTTGAAATATTAACAGATGAAAAGAAAACAACTCCGAAAAACAAAAGCAAGAATATCTTTAGTGCAGCAAAAAACATGTCAACTTTTGCAACTCTTTTAATGTTAAACAAGATTAAAGCAGCAACAATAACAAAGAATAATGTTCCAAGAACAATTGGGCTTCCACCTAAGAGGTCTGCAAGTGCAATTCCTACTGCAATCAAATAAGCTATTAAAGCTGTATAAATGCCAAAGGTTTCAACAAGAAGGGTGAAAAGCTTTCCCTTGTTTCCAAAGTATTTTTTTGCAAAACCAGCAAGGTGATGTTTTTTCTTTTCAATTAAAGAAAGCTCAGCAATGTAAAGAGTCATTAAAGTTGCTGCAGAGCCGACAATGATAAGCGTTAATAAACCAGTTAAAAATCCTACTTTTGCAAAAACATATGGAAAACCAAGAACAGACGCTCCAGCAACAGTCCCAATCATTAGAGCAACAGCAAACCAAAATCTAGATTTACCCATAATTAGTAAAGTTTTTATTACATTTATATTATTTTCTTATTGTGCTCCCATAGTCTAGTCCGGCCAAGGATGCCGGCCTCTCGATGCACCCTTCTTAAAAAGAAGCGTGCACGGAAGAACTGGAGAAAGCCGGTGACCCGGGTTCAAATCCCGGTGGGAGCACTTTATTTAATTTCCAAATAATCTTCTTTGTTTAAATCAAACAATTCAAGCTCATTATCTATTGAATAAAACTTATTTCCAATATATGCGATGTATCCAAATAAAGAAGCAAACGCAGCTGCAAATCCAACACTTGGAGATGAACTAATTGTATAAGATGAAATAAATGCAAATGGAACTAAGAAAATACCAGCAATCATTTTTTTACCCAATTTTTCTTTAATCAATAGATTTTCTAATTTATCATTATCATTTAAAATACTAGCAATGTAATTGTCACTAACAGTCGTATGCTTCCCATTAACAACATTTTGAAATACATCCAACACCTTATTTCTTATTTGTTTGTCCAACTTTATCACTCCTAACGAATAGTATTAAAATTGAAGCTAAAATCCCTAAAATCCCACCGTATAAAAAAGTTGCTGTTACACCAAAAAAGTCCCAAAGTGCTCCAGCAATAACACTTGCTGGCAAAAGAGACAAACCAACACTTGTGTGATATATTCCCATTGCAGTTCCTTTTTTATTTTGTGGAGATAAATCAGAAACAAAAGCTCTTGAAACACCATTTACAATTGCAATTTGAATTCCATAAAATGCAAATAATATCCAAGCAAAAATTGGTAAGTTTATAAATGCAAATGAAAAACATGTTAGTGCAAATATGAGATATCCAATCATAAGCAACCTTTTTCTTCCAAATTTATCAGAAAGTATTCCAGCGGGCATAGAAAAAACAGCATAAAATATATTATAAACAAGATAAATAATTGGAATAAGCACATTAGAAACACCAAGATTTTCAGCTCTTAGAATAAAAAACGCATAACTAAAGTTTCCAAGGTTAAAAACAATTGAAGTTAAAATAAACATCTTATATGATTTACTAAATCCCTTTAATGATAACTTTAGTTTCTTGCTTATCTTATGTTTAACATCTTTAACAAAAAACAAAACAACAAAAACAGCTAAAAATGCAGGTATTGTTGCAATCCAAAAAACGCTTCTATATTCTTTAACAAACCATTTTAAAAGGAAAAATGCTAAAATAGTTCCTAAAACAGCACCACTTGTATCCATCATTCTATGAAAACCAAACCACTTTCCTTTTTTCTTAACAGATTCTGAAATCAATGCATCTCTTGGAGCATCTCTTATTCCTTTTCCAAGTCTATCAATAAACCTTGCACTAAAAACCTCAAAGATGTTTGTAGATAAAGCAAACAACGGTTTTGTCACAGCAGATAATCCATATCCTAAAAGAATTAGCGATTTTCTTTTTCTAATCTTATCAGAAAGCCATCCAGAAAAAACCTTTAGAACAGAAGAACTGCTTTCTGCTATACCTTCAATTATACCAATAAATGCTTTTGGGATGCCAAGAACATTTGCTAAAAACAACGGAAGGATTGGAAAAATCATTTCACTGCTTGTGTCCATTAAAAAACTTACCCAACCAAGCGCAATTACATTTTTTCTTAAATCTTTTTTCATGCAAAAAATAAAGTTTTCATTAACTTAAGAGTATTTTGGTGAAATATATAAAGTAATTATCTGTTAAAAATAATAGGAGGTGAGTAAATGGAAGATTATGTAAAAGCACTTAAAATGCCGTTTACAGATATTGGAAAATTAGCAATGTATATACTACTAAGCATAGTACCGGTTATAAACTTTGCTGCATGGGGATATTTGCTTGATGTTGCACAAACATCAATGAAGAAAAAAACAAAACTACCAAAATTCAAAAGCTTTTGGAAACTATTTGTTGAAGGGTTAAAATGCCTTTTAATAACAGTGGTTTATCTAATACCTTTGATAATAGCAGTGATACTTTTAGTATTCTCAGCTCCCTTTCTAAGTGTATCTTCAACTGTTGCATTAGTGATATTGATATTACTAATAACACTTCCATTTGCAACATTAGGAATACTAAGATATGCAGAAAAAAGAAAAACAAAAGAAGCGTTTAACATCAAACAAATTTTAAAAAAGATGAACATGAAATTCTTTCCAGGATGGCTAATGTCTCTTTTAATAGCTTCAGTTATACAATTCGTGCTATCTAAAATACCCATAATTGGCATACCTTTTGGAGCTGGTGTTAGTGGAATATTTTACATGAGCGCTATGGGAAGTGTTTATTCTAAATGTTGATTTTTTATTTTTTTCCTAAAGATTTATATATAGCTAAAAAAGATTCCAAAAATATGGAACATCTATCATATAGCGAAATTAAAAACATGAGTCTGCAAGAATTGATTTTAAACAAAGATAAACTTCCTCCAGAAATTGATGTTTCTCAAATAAATGAGGAAAACTTTGAAGATTTCAAGTTCTGGTTAAGTTTTATTTCATCAGAAGAAAAGAAAAGTGATGATTTTGATTATTCAAGATACTTTAAAGTTACATATGGAAGTGTGCCATTGCTAATAGGTATGCATGAAGGGCTTCATGCAATTGGCGCAAAGATTTCTGGTGGCGAATTCTTAGGTTTTGGAATAAACGCAAAAGGAATATACACACTTATAGAAGGAGACACAAAAGTACAGGTAGTTTCCTCCATTCTTCCAAACATTGTTTTATCAACCTTGGGTTTCTATGTTTTAAAACAAGGAATAAAAAACAAAGACTTAGCTTACATTGGGGTTGGAAGCTCAGCTCTTATCTTAAACCTTGGTTCTTTTCTTTTTGATTATGGAGATTACTTTTCAATTTTTAAAGAAATGAATTTTTCAAACACAACAGCATTTAGTATAAGCGCATTACTAAGCACGATTACATTTGCTGTTGGCTATAAACTATCATCTTATTTTTCTAAAATCAAAGAAAAGTTTTTAATAAAAAGCGCGCATTGATTGTTCTATGCGGGGGTGCCGGAGCACCTTTCTTTGGAAAAGAAAACTGCACCAAAGAAAGGCTCGGAATGGTCAAACGGGCCAGGCTTAGGCGACCTTTTCTTAAAAAGAAAAGCTCGAGCAAAAGAAAAGGTCGTGGAAACCTGGTGGCTTAGTGCCTGCCTGGGTTCGAACCAACCCTTTTCTAAAGAAAAGCGTTGACGGAAAAGAAAGGGGTTGAGGAAGTCCCAGCCCCCGCATAACTTTTATTAAAATTCCTGTTCTTAAACACACTATGTTTTGGGATTTTTGGATAGAAGAATTTGATGAAAAAATTTTGTTAAACCTTGGATTTCATGGAGTTTGTGTGTTTGGAGATGCTCAAAGTAAGAAATTATTTGTTTTAAAAGGAGAAAAGATTTTTGCAAAGAATTCTGAAGAATTGAAAATAAAATGTAAAAGAACAAAAGCAGACTTTCTCTTGCTTGTTAAACCTAATGTTAAAATGCAAAGAGTTGCAATAAAAAGATGCCTAGTTGATGGGATAAATGCTTTTGTTAAATACCCTTTAATAAAAGAAATGGCTGAAAAGAACATAGCACTTGTTATTTCATTTAATGATTTCTTAAACTCAAAAGAGCCAACAAAAACAATTGCCCTAATGAAAGACTCAATAAAACTTGCAAAAAAATACAAAACACCAATTGTTATAGTAAGCGGAGCAAAGACAAAATGGGAATTAAGAGGCACAAGTGAATTAATTGCATTTGGAGAAGTGCTTGGATTAAAAAGAAACGAGGCAAAAGCAGCCTTAAGAGAATTTCAAGAAAAAATCTTTGAAAGACAAAAACTTAAAAAACAAGGAAAATACATCATGCCTGGGGTGAGAAAAGTTTGAAAAAGCCATATAGAAAACGTTATATACTCTTTGAAATTATTTCAGATAGTAAAATAAAAGAGGAATTAATAGAAATCGCAATAAAAAAGGCAATAAAAGAGCTTTTTGGCGAATTTGGCTTAAGCGAAGCCAATCCTAAGCTTTTAAAAGAATTTTCAAAAGGAAAAAAACACGTGCTTTGTGTTGACCACAGATATGTTCAAAAAACAAAACTTGCAATGGCGTATGTTAAAGAAATAAACAAAAAAAAGCTTATAATCAAAACAATAAAAGTGTATGGCACGCTTAAAAAAATAAAGGGGGTAATAAAATGACAGACATGTTACCTCATGAAATAATGGGGTATGATAGAGCAATAACTGTTTTTTCTCCAGATGGAAGACTTTTACAAGTTGAGTATGCAAAGAAAACTGTATCGCAAGGTGCAATATCTATTGGAATAAAATGTAAAGATGGTGTTGTTTTACTTGCTGATAAAAGAGTAACTGAAAAACTAATTGTTCCAGAAAGCATAGAAAAAATTTACAAAATAGACAAACATATAGGAGCTGCTATAACTGGAATAATGTCTGACGGAAGAGTCTTAATACAAAGAGCCCAAACAAAAGCACAAAGTCACAAAATAACATATGATGAACCAATTGATGTTATTTCTTTGGTTAAAGACATAAGCGACCAGCAACACATATTTACACAATATGGTGGAGCAAGACCTTATGGTGTTGCATTGCTAATTGGTGGATATGATGCAAGTGGTTCAAGATTATTCATGACAGAACCAAGTGGCATATTCTTTGAATACAAAGCAGTAGGAGTTGGCGAAAACTCAAGTGCTGCAAACAAATTCTTAGAAGATAATTACAAAGAAAACATAACAAAAGAGCAAGGGATAAAACTTGGACTAGCAGCTCTTAAAAAAGCGCTTGGAACAAAGTTTAACAAAGAAAGAATAGATGTTTGTGTGATTTCTAAAAAAACAGGATTTAAAAAATTAACAAAAGAAGAAATATTAAAGTACATTAAAAAATAGTGATGTAGCATGGTAAGAGTAGAAGATGCAGTAATAGCTAAGTTAAAAAAAGATGGACAAAATTTTGAAATACTTGTTGACTGTGAATTAGCTTTAAAATTAAAACATGGAGAAAAAGTAGACATTAACGATGTTCTTGCAGTTAGGAATATATTCAAAGATGCAAAGAAAGGAGAAGTAGCACCAAACATAGAAAATGTTTTTGGAACAAAAAATGTTGAAGAAATTGCAATTAAAATTATAAAAGAAGGAGAAGTACAGCTAACAGCAGAATACAAAAGAAAGATGGCAGAAGAGAAAAAGAGAAAGATAATTGCAAAAATAGTAGAAAGTGCAATGGATCCAAAAACAAGACTACCAATACCACCAACAAGAATAGAGTTAGCAATGGAGCAGGCACACATAAACATAGACCCATTTAAACCAGTTGAAGAGCAGTTGAAAGAAGTTGTAGAAAAATTAAGACCAATTCTTCCTTTAAGTTTTGAGAAGAAAAAATTTGAAGTTATAATACCAGCGCGCTTTTCTGCTTCTTGTTATGGAATATTAAAGAAATATGGAAAGATATTAAAAGAAAATTGGCTTTCAAGTGGTGCTTTACAAGCTGAAGTTGAAATGCCAGCAAAATTAGCTGAAGATTTTGTAGATGAATTAAATAAAAAAACACATGGAGATGTTCAAATAGAAGAAAAAAGGTGAGATTATGGGAATAATTTTAGTAAAAGAAAAGGACATAGTCATTCCTGGTGAAAAAGTTGCAAGTGGAATGGATTTCTTGCCATCAATTGGCACATTTAGAGAAGGAGAGGATATATTTGCAAGCAAGCTTGGATTAGTTGAAATAAGGAATAGAGTAATAAAAGTCATACCATTAAAGGGATATTACATGCCTAAAAGAGGAGACACAGTAATTGGAATAGTAACAGATATTGGATTTTCAGGATGGACAGTTGACATAGGAGCTCCAGCAGAAGTTAACCTTCCAGTTGGAGAAGCTTTAAGAGAAAGAATAGAGCTTTTAAAATCAGATCTAAGCAAATATTTTGACATTGATGATGTAATTCTTGCTAAAGTCTTTAATGTAACAAAATCAAGAATTGTTCAACTTACAATGAAAGAGTATGGACTTAAAAAACTTAGAGGTGGAAGAGTTGTGAGAATAACACCAAGCAAAGTTCCAAGGCTAATTGGAAAAGGAGGAAGTATGGTTAGCATGATAAAAAAATATACAAAATGTGAAATTAATGTTGGTCAAAACGGATATGTTTGGATAAATGGCCCTGTGGATGGACAATATCTTGCAGAAAAAGCAATACAAATGATTGAACAAAAAGCACACATATCTGGACTTACAGATGAAGTTAAAAACATGTTAGAAGAGGGTGTTAAAAATGAGGCCTGATGGAAGAAAAAATGATGAAATGAGGAAAATAGAAGCAAAAGTTGGAGTAATTGAAAAGGCAGATGGTTCTGCTATGTTCAAAATCGGAAACACAATCGCAATTGCTGGTGTCTATGGACCGAAACCAGTAAGACCAAAGCACTTAGAAGACCCAGAAAAGGTTTTACTTAAATGTTATTATGATATGTATTCCTTTTCTGTGCCAGAAAGAAAAAGGCCTGGACCAGACAGAAGAAGCATTGAATTAAGCATGGTTATAAAAAATGCACTCTTACCAGCAATTTTTGTTAAAGAGTATCCAAAATCACAAATAGATGTTTTTGTGAGCATAGTGCAAGCTGATGCAGGAACAAGATGTGCAGCTATATCTGCTGCAGCAATGGCTCTTGCAGACGCAGGAATAGCAATGAAAGATATTGTGGCGGCAGTTGCTGTTGGAAGAGTAAACAACGAAATTGTTGTTGATTTAACAAAAGAAGAAGAGGACATAGAAGGAACAACAGACATGCCAATTGCATATATGCCAAGGATGAAAAAATTCACGCTTTTGCAGCTTGATGGAAAAATGCCAGCAGATGATATTAAAAAAGCACTTGAGCTTGCGAAAACAAGCTGTGAAAAAATATATGAAATTCAGAAAAAGGCGCTTAAAGATAAATATCTAAAGATGAGGGAAAATGAAAATAAAGATTAGGGGAATATATTCAACAGCACTTACAAAATTTCTTAAAGAAAAAGGATTTGAAATAGTAAGCCCATCAGAAATAATAAACCAAAGACTTAGCATTGAAAACAACGATGCAGCAAACACACTTATTTACGATAAAGAGGATTTAAATGGGATTACAATAAGCGGAACTCATTCTTCAGAGGTTGTTAATTGCATAAAAGAAAGATTTTATGACATAGTAATAAGGGAAATAGAAAATGGTGCTATTTATTGTGGATTTATTAAAAAAATTAATCCAAGTTTAAAAACAATTTTAGTTGATTTAGGCGGTGAAGAAGGAGTTTTACCTTTACAAAATTACTGGGGATTTTTAAGAGAAGGAGAAAAAGTCTTAGTTCAAGTTAAAGGAGTTATAAGAGGTAAAAAGATTTTAACAACGAAGTTAAGGATTTTTGGAGAAAATGCAATTATAATAAAGGATGGCTTTCCAAAGGTTTCAAAGCACATAAAATCAAAAGAAGAAAGGGAAAAATTAGAAAAATTAAGCCAAGAAGTAAAGAAAGATGGGTGGGGTGTTCTTTGGAAAGCTCTTGCTGAAGGCAAAAAGGAAGAAATTCTTAGAGAAGAGCTAATCTCTCTTGTAAATAAAGAAAAGGAAATTAAAGAAAAATTCAACAAGATGAAAGAGCCTGGCTTGATAATGGAAGGAAACAAAGTTTATTATGTTGAGTTTGGAGCATTAACTAAAAAAGAACTTGACAACATAAGAAGACAGGTATTAAACACAATTCCAGGGCATCACTTTTTAAAATCTGGAGATTACTCAATCTTAGTTGATTTTGCTGAAGCTCTTGACATTGAGCATGATATTTTAATAAACAAACTAAATAAAGTGCTTAAAAAGAATGGTCCTCAAGTAGGAAGATATTATGAAATAATACATAAAAAGGCAAATGGAAGAGAGATAGTTTTTAAGGGTATAATAACAGACGTTAATGGCGAAGAAATACGTGTTAAAAGAACATTAAAAAGTGGTGGAAGATTAGATGGAATTGGTGGAAAAATAAACCCAGGAGATTTTGCAATTACCATATTTAAGCCAAACGAATGGCACATTGTACATAAATATTTTGATAAAAATGGTTACCCAAAAGGAACATATATAAGTATAAACACGCCAATAGAAGTTTATCCTAATTTTGCAAGATACATAGATTTAGAAGTTGACGTTATAGAAAGAGGTGGAAAAAAAGAGGTGATTGATTTAGAAAAGCTTGAAAGAATAAAAAAAGCTGGCATGATTAAAGAGGGACTTGCTCAAAGAGCAATTGAAATTGCAAACAAAATAAAGGAGGAATTAAAATGATAATAGATGGTGAAAATTTTAAAAGATATGTTATAGAATTAAGCGAAAAAAACAAGAGAATTGATGGAAGAGGATTAAAAGATTTTAGAAAGCCGATTAAAATAGAATATGGGGTATCCAAAAACGCTGAAGGAAGCGCGTTAGTAACAATTGGAAAAACAAGAGTTGCATGCGGTGTAAAACTTGAAGTTGGTGAGCCTTATCCAGACAAGCCAGATGAGGGAACAATGATAGTTAATGCTGAGTTCGCTGCTTTAGCATCTCCAGAGTTCGAACCAGGTGCACCAGGGGAAGAATCAATAGAGTTGGCAAGAATTGTTGACAGAGGAATAAGAGAAAGCGGAGCAATAGACACAAAGAAATTATGTATAAAAAAAGGAGAAAAAGTTTGGTTAGTCTTTATTGATATATACATACAAAATCACGATGGTAATCTAATAGATGCTTCAGCATTAGCAGCAATTGCAGCACTTCTTGATGCAAAGTTTCCAAAACTTGAAGAGGATGGAAAAGTGAATTACAAGGAAAAAACAAATGAGCCATTACCAATTGTTAAAAAGCCTACTGCATGCACAATTTATAAAATAGGAGACAAGCTATTTGTTGATGCAAATGCTGATGAGGAAACAATTTGCAATGCAAGGTTAACAATAACAATGGATGAAAATGGCACAATAAATGCTATGCAAAAGGGGGGAATGGACGGGCTAGAACAAGATGAAATAGAAAAGTGCATTGAAATAGCAAAGGAAAAAACTAAAGAACTTAGAAATTATTTAAAAGGGTGATAAAAGATGAAATACACAAGATATGAAAAAGCTCGCATAATTGGTGCAAGAGCTTTGCAAATCTCAATGGGTGCTCCTCTTCTCGTAGAACCAGATACAATGAATCCAATTGAATTGGCAAAAAAGGAATTTGAAAGGGATTTAATTCCAATAACAATAAAAAGAAATAAGCCAGAAAAAAGATGAAAGTCTTAGATTTAAAAGCAACAAAAGTTTTGAATTCAAAAGGAGATTTTGTAATACAAATAGAGATAAAAACAAAGTATGGGACATTTAAAGCAACAGCACCAAAAGGAACATCAAAAGGAAAATACGAATTCCCAGAATTTGTTGGTGGAATAAATTCTGCGATTAAAAAAATAAAAGTGATAAAAAACAAAATACGTCACGAATCTTTTAATGATTTAAGCGATGTTCTCTCATTTGAATATGAAACTAAAAAGTATGGAAGCGGAATATGCTTACCAATAACATTCTCTCTACTAAAAGCACTTACTTACGATAAGGGAACAAAAGTTTGGAAACTTTTTAATCCAAAAAAGAAAGCAATGCCAAAGCTTCTAAGCAAAATGATTGGTGGCGGTGCTCACGAGTTCAACAAGGGCCCAACATTTCAAGAGTTCTTGCATCTACC
Source organism: Nanobdellota archaeon (assembly GCA_021163365.1). Classification (GTDB taxonomy): domain Archaea; phylum Nanobdellota; class Nanobdellia; order CSSed11-243R1; family CSSed11-243R1; genus JAGGWW01. The sequence goes on along the minus strand of JAGGWW010000030.1, from coordinate 26,078 downwards.
AAAAAGCAAAGATTTAGACAAAAACATAAGAGAAAACATAGATGTTTACAAAAAGATTGCAAAAGACGAAAAACCCATTGGAAGAGATTTAGAAGGTGGGTGGGCACTAAAGATATCTGATGAGCAAGCATTTAAAATTTTAAAAAAGAATGCATCTGGAAAAATAGGATGTGATTTTGCTGCATCAAATTTTTATAAAAATAAAAAATATGTTTATAAAAACAAAAAATTAAGTAAGCAAGCACAAATAAAACACATTCTTGAGCTGAAAAGAAAATACAATCTCTACTATCTTGAAGATCCACTACACGAAGATGACTTTGAAGGTTTTGCAGAATTAACAGACAAACTAAAGAAAAAGGCACTAATTGTTGGCGATGACTTGTTTGTAACAAATCCCGAAAGACTTAAAAAAGGTGTTGAACTTGGAGCATGTAACGCATGCATAGTTAAACCAAACCAAATTGGTTCGTTAAAAGAAACAATAGAGTTTGTTAAGCTTGCCAAAAGATATAAATATGTCCCAATAATATCCCATAGGTCAGGAGAAACAAACGAAAACATATTGTCTGATATCGCAGTTGGGCTTGAAATACCAATTATGAAAATTGGTATTGTTGGCGGAGAGAGAGTTTCAAAAATCAATAGATTAATTGAAATAAAAGGTGAGTAAATTGGCAGATGAACAATTGCTTGTGCCTGTTGAAATGTATCTGCAAGCTGGTGTACATATTGGTACAAAATATAGAACTGGATTCATGAAGAAATACATCTATAAAATAAGACCTGATGGACTTTCTGTTCTCGATATATCAAAAATTGATAAAAAAATAAGAGCTGCTGCAAAGCTTTTAGCAAATTACGAGCCTGAAAAAATTCTTGTTGTCTGTAGAAGAGAAAATGGAAGAAAAGCTGTAAAAGCATTTGCAAAGGCAACTGGTGCAAAAGCAATTCCAGGAAGATATTTGCCAGGTACAATGACAAATCCCTCTTTTCCAGAATACTTTGAGCCAGAAATCCTAATTGTTTCAGACCCGTGGTTAGATAAGCAAGCAGTGAGGGATGCTGTAAAATCTGGAGTACCCATAATAGGTATTTGCGATACTAATAACACAACAGTAAACATAGACTTGGTTATACCAGGAAACAACAAAAGCGGAAAATCTCTTGGATTAATTTATTACATACTTGCAAGAGAATACTTAAGAAAAAGGGGAGTAATTCAACCAACAGCAGACTTAGATATACCTTTAAAGGATTTCTAAATGAGAGCAGCAAAAATCTCTTTTGGGAAAAAGAAAATTAACATAAACATTTTAGAAAAACAAAGAGAGCTCTTAAGTGGATTAATGTTTAAAAAGGGAAACGTTCTTTTAAAGCTTAAACATGAATCAAGAATAGGTTCATCAATACACACTTTCTTTTGTAAACCACTTTTAGTTGCATGGCTTGATAAAAGTTTAAAAGTAGTTGATGTTAGAAAAACAAAACCATTTAGATTTTATATGCCCAAAAAACCAGCAAAGTATGTGTTTGAAACAACGAATTTAAAACAAAATATAAAAGTAGGTGAAAAAGCAAAGCTACTTCTTTAATTTTAACTCAATTATCCTATGTGCTGGAATAAAAACTTCTTCTCCTTGAAAATTCCTATACCAAAACCCATCCTTTTTCACAGAAATAATTAAAGAGCCATCTATTTCTCTTCTGTCATTTGGCGCACCTCTATGCAAGACAACAACTACAAAATCTTTAAGTTTCTTATAGTTTGGGTCGTGCATCGCTCTTAACAGCCGATTAATTGGAGTTTCCATTAAATTCATAAAACAATTTGATATTAAAAAACATATGCAAATAAAAAGCATGGAGATTAAAAAAGAACTTTATGCGAAAATTAAAAACGCTGTTAAAAAAGAACTTGAAAAAGAAACAGCCTTGCTTTTCTCTGGAGGATTAGACTCAACAATCATAGGAAAGATACTTGTAGATCTTGGTTCACATGTTTTACCAATAACTGTTGGTTTTAAAAATAGTGAGGACATGTTAATAGCGCAAAAGGTTTCAAAACTGTTGTTTAAAAAACATGTTTCTGTGTACTTAACAAAAGAAATTGTTGAAGAAACAATTCCACGAGTTATTGAGATAACAAAACAAAACGACATTGTAACTATTTCTGTTGGATGTGTTGTTTTCAATGCTGCAAAGTACGCATCTATGTTAGGATATAAAACAATTTTTACAGGCACAGGTGGAGATGAAATCTTTGCTGGGTATGCAAGCCATGAAAAAGCATTAGAAAAAGGTTGGGAAGCAGTGCACAAGGAATGTCAAATAAGATTAAAAAATATAAAAAAAGATGTTGAAAGGGACACAAGGTTATGTGAATACTTCGGATTAAAAGTAAAAGCGCCTTTTCTTGACAAAGAGGTTGTTGATTTAGCACTAAAGATACATCCAAGTCTTAAGATATCAAAAGATGAGAAAAAAATAATTCTTAGAGAAATAGCTAAGGATATTGGTGTTCCTGAAATTGTTTATTTAAGAAAAAAGAAAGCAGCACAATATGGTTCTGGTGTTCAAAAGATTATAAAAAAATTAGCAAAAGAAAATGGATTTAAAACTATATCTGAATATTTAAATAATGTTTATAAGAAATAGATTCTTGAATTTTAACATGAAAAGCATATTTAGGGCATATGACATAAGAGGCATTGTAGAAAAAGAGCTAACATTTGAAATAGCAGAGAAAATTGGAAAGGCGTTCGGCACGCTTGTAAGCGAAAATGAAGTAGTTGTTGGATACGATACAAGAAGCACCTCTCCAAAACTTTTTGAATACTTTACAAATGGTGTTTTATCAACTGGGAAAGACGTAATTTCTCTTGGCATGGTTCCAAACCCAATTGCGTATTTCAATGGTTTTTTTCATAAACTTCCTGGTGTTATAATAACTGCAAGTCATAATCCGCCAGAATACAATGGGTTTAAATTTTTTAGAGCAAATGGAACATCATTTACAGATGAACTTATTGAGATAAGAAAAATAATTGAAGAAAACAAATTTAGCACTGGTGCTGGAGACTTCTCAGAAATTGATTTTGCAATTGAGGATTACAAAGAATACTTAATGAAAAGAATAAACATAGACTCAAAAGTCAAATTTGTTGCAGAGTGCTTTAATGCATCTGCATCCATAGTCACACCATACTTATTTCAAAAGTTTGGTTTAGATTGCATACCTTTAAATAACGATATAAAGGGAGATTTTGGAGGAAAAAGACCAGAGCCGAAGAGCGACAACATAAAGCAACTCACTGAGGTTGTTGTTGATAAAAAAGCAGAGTTTGGTGTTGCGTTTGATGGTGATGCTGATAGAAGCGTGTTTGTTGATGAAAAAGGAAATTATATAAATCCATCTAAAATTGGTGCTCTTTTTATAAAAGACGCTTTAAGTTCAAGAAGTGGTAAAATTGTTGCAACAATTGATTGTCCAAGCTCAATTAAAAAAATTGTTGAAGAAAATGGTGGCATCTTAATATGGAGTAGGATTGGACATGGGTTTATAGAAGAAAATTTAGTTAAGGAAAATGCGCTTTTTGCATATGAGCAATCATCACATTTTTACTTTAACTCTTTTTATCCGTTTTCAGATGGGTTTCTTGCAACATTAAAATTAGCTGAAATATTATCAAAGTCCCAAAAAAGCTTAAGTCAGATGATAAAAGAGATAAAGATTAACCCAACAAGCAAAATTTACGTGAATGCGAAAACACACGAGATAAAAAAAGAGGTTGTTGATAGGGTTAAAGAAAGATTTGATGGTGAAGATTGTGTTGATGGAATAAAGATTCATCTAAATGATGAGGAATGGGTTCTAATAAGAGAAAGTCAAACAAATCCTGAGATTAACATATGTGCTGAAGCAAAAGATGAAAAAAGATTGAATGAATTAGTAGAAAAGTACAAATCCATTGTTAATGAAGAAATAAAGAAGGTGAGCAAATGATTGAAATCTGGGCTGTTGGAGGGTATTCTGAAGTTGGAAGTAAAAATATGACTGCAATAAAAGTTGATGACGAAGTTATAATACTTGATATGGGGTATAACGTAAGCAAAATTGTGGAATATGAAGGCAAAGAAGGAGAAGAGATTGTAAAACTCCCTTATGAAAAAATGTTAGAAATGGATGCAATACCAAATGATAGTTTGTTCCACGAAGAATGGGGTGATAAAGTAAAAGCAATTGTCATTGGACATGCTCACATTGACCATTGTGGAGCAGTTAGGCTTTTAGCACCAAGATATAAAAAGGCACCTGTTATTGCAACACCATTTACAATAGAGGTAATCAGAAACCTTCTCGAAGGTAAAAAAATACCTAATAAACTTATACCATTAAACCCATCTTCAAAATACAAGATTTCTGATAAAATTACAATTGAAATGGTAAATATGACGCACTCTACTTTGCAAACAGTTGCTGTTGTAATTCACACACCATACGGCGCTATAGTTTACTCAAATGATTTCAAGCTTGACAATCATCCAATACTTGGGAAAAAGCCAGATTATAGAAGATTGCAAGAGATATCTAAAAGAGGAATACTTGTACAGATATCTGACACAACAAGAATTGAAAACTTTGGGCACACCCCTTCTGAAACAATTGCACGTGAGATGTTAAAAGATGTTTTATTAAGATACATTAACAGAGACAATGGAATTGTTGTAACAACATTTTCATCGCACATAGCAAGGCTTTCTTCACTGATAAACATAGCAAGACAAATGGGAAGAGTGCCTGTATTAGTTGGAAGAAGTATTTCAAATTACATATCAGCTGCAAAAAGAGCACATATCTTTTCTACAAATGCAAAGGTTATTGGATTTAAGAAACAAATGCACAAATTCTTAAGAAAAGTGCAAAAAGATAAAGGAAAGTACTTAGTTATAGCTACTGGAAATCAAGGAGAACCCGATTCTGTTCTCTCAAGAATGGCTAAAGATGAGTTTCCATTTAAATTTGAACAAGATGATGTTGTAATCTTTAGCTGCACAGTTATACCAACACCGATAAGTGAAGCAAACAGAAACATACTTGAAAAAAGACTTTTAGAAAAAAATGTAAGGATATTTAGAGATGTTCATGTAAGTGGGCATGCTGCAAGAGAGGACCAAAAAGACTTTTTAAATTTGTTAAAGCCAAAGCATTATGTTCCAACACATGGTGGTATGGACAAGCTTGCAATTGCTGCTGACATATCACAAACCCTTGGATACGAATTAAATAAAACAGTGCATATCCTTCAAGATGGAAAAAGATTGGTGATAGATTGAAAGAAGTAATATTAAAATATGCATTAAAAAATGCAATTGACCATGATGGGAAAGCGCAAATAGGTGCAGTTATATCAAAAGTTCTTGGAGAGAAAAAGGAGCTTAAAGAAAGAATAAGAGAGTTAAGTAAAGAGGTTGCAGAAGTTGTAAAAGAAGTTAATAATATGCCTCTTGATGAACAAATTAAAAAATTAAAGGAACTAGCGCCAGAACTTTTAGAAAAGAAAAAGGAAGAAAAAGAACTACCAGAGCTACCAAATGCGAAAAAAGGAAAAGTTGTTATGATGTGGCCGCCAGAGCCAAGTAAATATTTACATATTGGACATGCAAAATCTGCTTTTTTAAATTATTATTACGCTAAAAGATACAATGGAAAGTTTTATCTGCGATTTGAAGACACAAATCCAGAAAAAACAAAAGAAGAATACTATGAAAATGCAATAGAAGATTTAAAGTGGCTTGGAATTAGTTGGGAAAAGGTCGATTATGTATCTGATTACATAGAAAAATTCTATGAGTACAGTGAAAAATTAATTAATGAGGGAAAAGCGTATGTTTGCACGTGTCCTGTTGAGAAAGTTAGAAAGTTAAGGGCAGAAAAGAAAGAGTGCGAACATAGAAATCAAACACCAAAGGAAAACATGGAGCTTTGGAAAAAAATGTTTTCTGAGTTTAAAGAAGGCGAAGCCTCGTTAAGATTAAAAATAGACATGAGTCATAAAAATGCTGTAATGCGCGACCCAACAATAATGAGGATTGTTGAAAAACAACACATTAGAAAACCAAACTATAGAGTTTGGCCAAATTATGATTTTGCAACTGCAATAATGGATGGAATAGAAAAGATAACACATAGAATCCGTTCAAAGGAATTTGAATTGAGAACAGAGCTCCAGAGATATATTCAAAACTTGTTTGGAATTAAAAGCCCATTTGTTATTGAAATTGCAAGATTTAATCTTGAAGGTGTTGTTGCTTCTGGAAGAATAATAAGAGAAAAGGTTGAAAAAGGAGAGTATTTGGGTTGGGATGACCCAAGATTAGTAACCTTGATAGCATTAAGAAAAAGGGGATTTAGACCAGAAGCAATAAGAAACTTCTTATTAAAAACAGGCATCTCAAAAACAGAATCAGTCATACCATGGGAAATTCTTGAAAGCGAGAATAGAAAAGTAATAGAGCCGATTGCTGATAGATATTTCTTTGTAAAAGATGCTATAAAGCTAAGAGTCCGCGGAATTCCAAAAGACTTTAAATCACAAAGGAACAAACACCCAGACCACCCAGAGCATGGAAAAATATCTTACGAGGTAAATACAGAAGAAACATTTTATGTTGACAAACATGATTTCATAAATGCAAAACAAAGTGATGTCTTTAGATTAATGGATTTAATGAACATAAAGATTGATGTAATTGGTGATGAAATTGTTGCTGAATTTGAAAGCAAAGAGTATAAACAAGGTGTTAAAGTAATTCACTGGGTTTTTGAAAAAGAAAATATTCCAGTTGAAGTTTTAATGGCTGATGCTTCTATTGAAAAAGGTTTTGGAGAAAAAGCACTTGAAGATTTAAAAGAGGATGACATAGTTCAATTTATAAGATTTGGGTACGCACGCCTTGACAAAAAAAATAAAGTTTTAAAGTTTAGGTACACGCACGATTGATTAGTCTTTTAACTTCTTTTATGAAATCTTCTGCAACCTCTATGTATGTTTCAGCAATATGCTGAGAATAATTTGATTCGTAAATTGCATCTTCTCTTCTTTTCTTACCCTGTTCAATATAATCTAAAAACTTTATGTCCAGCTCTCCTGTTTTAACAAAAAGTTCTCTAATGCCTTCTATAACACATACATGGCTCTTAATCTCTTTATAACCTTTACAAATAAGTAAAGCACGTGCTGCATGAAACATAGAATAATATGCTTTATCAGTTGCCCATTTCCAATCTTCCTTTTCAAAATCTTCTTTCGCGCTATTTAAATCATACTTAGCTTCCTTTAATTCTAAAATTGCAAGTTCTTTGTCTGGTTTAATCTTAACTATGTTTCCTTTTTTAATACATTCATCAAAATTCATAAGCAATCCCTTCAGAAATTGCTTTTCTATAAAGAGTGTTATCTTTTTTCGCCAGCAGCACGTACTCCTCTGGTGATTTAACTATAAGGCTTAACTTTTTATTATATTTCTTTGATAATTGTTCTCCAATTTTCCATATTTTCTCTTTTGGCTCTGAGGTAACGATTAATACATCTATATCAGAATCAGTCCTATCGTCTCCACGAGCAAAGGAGCCAAATAAAATCATTTTTGTTGTCCTTGTGTTTCTAAGCTTGTTTATTAAATCCATTATAATGTCTGAAGTTGAATTATAATAAACTTTAAACTGTCTAACTTCATAAGAATCAATGTTTAAAGAGTAGTATCTAACTCTTCCTAAGATTTGTGAAACAATGAAACCGCTTTTTTCAAGCTGAGAGAGCCATCTTCTTACAGTTAGTCTTGAAACTTTTGTTTTTTGGACAATTTCCTTTTCAGAAAACTTTGATGAAGGGTTGTCCAAAAACATTTTTATTACTTTATATTTCTTTTTGCCAATGAGTTCTCTTAGAAGCTTTTGTTTATAAAAGTATACATTCATGTTCAAAAATTATCATTCAATCAATATTTTTAAACATTTCTGTATACATTTTAAACATTTAGAAGTTGATGTGCAAAAAAGTTTAAAAATCAACAATTATATTTTAATTTGATGAAAATCCTTGCTGCAGCAGATATTCATGGAGACAAAGATGTAATTGACAAATTAGTAGCTAAAGCTAAAAAAGAAAATGTTGACTTAGTTTTAATAGCGGGAGACTTAACTCTTTTTGAAAACGATTTAACAGAAATAATAGGTCCTTTTAAAAAAATAAACAAAAAAGTTGTTATAATACCTGGAAATCATGAAACATTTGCAACTGCAGAATTTCTTGCAAAGCAATATTCACCAGGAGTTTACAATCTTCATGGAAGGTCTTTGTTAATATACAATGAAATAGGATTGTTTGGTGCTGGTGGTGCAAACATAGGGCTATTTGAGTTAACTGAAAAAGAAATAGAAGACCTCCTTGAAAGAGCGCACAAGCCAATTAAAAATGCAAAACACAAAATTATGATAACGCATATTCCACCATATGGTACAAAGATTGATGCTTTGTGGACACATGTTGGCTCAAAAGCAGTTAGAAAGATGATTGAAAAAATTCAGCCAGATGTTGCAATATGTGGACACATACATGAAACATTTGGGTTAAGCGATAAAATAGGAAAAACAACAGTCATAAACCCAGGAAAAAAAGGAATAATCATTGAAATAAAAAAGAGTAAACATTAGCCCAAATTCTCAAGTGCTTGATTAACAATCTCTTCGAAAGAGCGGTAAGGTGGAATTTCATAGGATTCTGCGATTTTATTTTCAATTTCTTCTTTGCTAATTATTTGCTGCAAATAGGTTTCCTTTACAAGTGGCTTAAGTTTTCTTGTAAAAGGCTCAAAGCTTTTAAAATGACATAATGCTAAATAAGCTTTGCTTGGTATATTTCCGCCTTCTTCCATTATACGAGAAAACAAGTATTCTTTATCAATTTTATTTTCATTTTTCTTGTATAACAGATAAGCTGAAAATATATCACAATAAAAGAGTTCTTCTATTATTAAATCCTCTATGTCGAGTACTTTAAACCCATCAATTTGAATTGTTTTAAAGGACTTTGGCAAATAAATGGGCAATTCTAAACGTTTTGGTTTTCTACGAACCACAAGTGTTAAAGGAGCTATGTAATCTACACCCCAGTAAGCAGTAGAAATAGGCCTAGCAAAAGCCCAAGGTTCGCCATTTATCAGCATTTTAAGTCTATTAAGATTATCTTTAGCTCTATTACTAAGTTCCATCATAAATAGTAAAACACTCTTCCAATATATCTTTTATCATTAGTATGGCAGTTTTTCCTCTCTTAAACTTCTTTTTAGTATTTCACATCGCTTTGATATCAAATCAACATCAACCTTTTTAGAAATCTCAGCAATTCTTATAACTTCTTGTAAATTGAACAAAATCTTTTTTTCATAAGCTACTTTTGCTTCGCCCGTGATTTTCTGAATATATCTCTTCCATTTCTCCCCTGGAATTGAAAGTCTAGTAAAAATAACAAAAGATGGTTTAGCTACGACAATATCTCCATATCTCGTTGGATACTTCATAGAATACCTTTCTTTAATTATTTCAAAAAAATCTTCTCTTTTTGAAAATTTAGCAATATCAATAAAATCCATTTGATATATTAAATCTCCATGCTGAACCCAGTATATCTTAGTTTCTAAATTTTTTTCTTTTTCATCTTCTATTCTTGCAACAGTATTAAAAGTATACTCCCCTTCTCTCTGGATTTCATTTAGAATCCCTCTAATTTTATCCCAACCTTCTATTCCTAATGCAAAATCCACATCTTTTGTTGTTACTGGAACAGCATATAGAGAAATAGCCATACCGCCAACAAGCATTGTTTCTAGGTTATAATCATTAAACTTTGAAACTAAGTAACCAAGCTCATCCACATCAATCGTCATTACTTTAAAGTAAACATTTATAAGTTATAAAGCTTAATAATATCCTAAACAGTTTCTCTTCTTTCAAATTCTTTAAATTCGCCAGCTGGTGTTTCTTCTTTAATTTCTACTTTTGTAACCTTTGCAAGGATTGGGCCTTTCTTTACCCATTTAATAAATTCTTTTAACTTTTCGTCTTCGCCTTCAGCAACAATTTCAACTCTTCCATCCTTTCTATTTCTAACCCATCCTTTTATTCCAAGAGTCTTAGCAACATTAACAGCATTTGCTCTAAAGAAAACACCTTGTACTCTGCCTGAAACAAAAATGTGAAAGCGTTTCATTTTATTCTCTTAACAAGCTTACAAAACGAACAAACATCTGATGTAGTCATAAAACCACATTCCTTACATTCATTTAACTTTACTTCCTCTTTTGGTAACAAAGGTTTGATTTTCTTAATAAAAGAATTAATAAAAGAAAGCTTTGAGCCAGGAGATTTTTCTTCAATTAAATCAAGTGCCTTTTTATAAACAGCTTGTTTTGCTCCTTTTGAAAATGGACATATCTCTTTAACATAGTTAATACCAACAGCATCGCAATAAAGTTTCATTTCGCTTTCATAACATTTATACAATGGTTTAATTCTACCTATTAGCTTTCCCTTTGTTTGAGTTTTTGGTCCTATTCTTGAAAGCTGTTTTATATCTCCAGAAATCAAACAATTTACGATAAATGAAAGCTCATCATCTAAGTTATGCCCAACAGCTATTTTGTTAAATCCTTCTTCATATGCGATTTTATTTAATAAATACCTTTTAATTAATCCGCAAGCGCCACATCTTCTTTCTAATTTGATTTCTGGAATTGAAAAACCAACCATATCTTTTAATTTGTAAATTTTTAACTCGACATTACACAATTTGCTTAATTCTTTAACAGCTTCTTTGCTCTTTCTTGAAAATTCTCCAATACCCAAGTCAAGATGAATTGCAACAACATTGTTAAATAATTTACTTAATATGTATAACAAAGCTGAGGAGTCCTTTCCACCTGAAACAGCAACAAGAATTTTGTCATCTTCGTCTATTAATTTAAACTTTTCAATAGTGTTCTTAACCTTTGATTCTATAAATTGTGCAAAATGTTCCTTACAATAACTTTTTTTCATATACCTTACTTTTACAAATGCTGGTTTCTTACAAACAGAACACTTCATAGTCCCAATTGTTTTATTTTTTCTTCAATCTTTGGCAAATCTTCTTTTGTTGACATATCAAGCCAATAATCTTTTAACTCATATATTTTTACTCTACCTAAACCAGCAAGGTGTGTAATGGCATCTGTTAATTCAAATTCTCCTCTTGGAGATTTTTTTAAATCAATTAAATGTGTGAATATCTCTGGTGTAAGTTTATACAATCCCGTATTAACTAAGTTTGATTTTGGATGTGCTGGTTTTTCTTCTATTTTCTTTAACATCCCATCTAAAACTTCAAGAACACCATATCTTTCTGGATGTTCGGATTTATAAGCAGCAACATAGCAGAATTTATCAATCCTTCTTGAAATTGTCTCAATGTCGTTTTCTGAGTAAAGATTGTCGCCCATAACAACCAAAAACTGGTCATCATCAACCCATTGCTTTGAAACCAAAACAGCATGTCCTGTTCCAAGCTGCTCTTCTTGTTCAATAAAGTCAACCTTAAACCCATACTTATCTATAAAGTCGTATATCTTCTCCTTTTTATAACCAACAACAATTCCTATTTTCTTAATTCCAGCTTTTTCTAAATTTTTCAAAACATAGTATAAAAATGGTTTTCCAGCAACCTTTACAAGAACCTTTGGCTTATCATTTGTATAAGGGAGCATCCTTACTCCTTTCCCAGCTGCTAAAACCAATGCTTTCATAATAATTTCAATAGGAAAAACTTTATTAAATATTGCGATAAAGATTTATTCAATGAAAATAGTGATAACTGGGGGTCCCTGTTCTGGAAAAACAACTTTAATAAAAGAATTAGAAAAACAAGGTTACAAAGTTCTTCATGAAATTGCAAGAGAAGTGATATTAGAATATAAGAAAAAAGGAATAGACCACCAAAAAAATAGATATCAGTTTCAGTACGAAGTCCTAAAAAGAACACTTGAAAGAAATAAGAAAATAAAAGATGGTGAACTTGTGTTTCTTGACATAGATATACCAGAGGGTATTGCTTATTTCATTGCAAATGGGCAAGAGCCACCAGAATGGCTATTAAAAGCAGCAAAGCAAGCAAAGTACAATAAAGTTATATTACTTGAGCAAAACCCAAATCATGAAAACGATGAAGTAAGAGTTGAAGATAAACAAAAGGCACTTGAGATAAGCAAGATAATAGAAAATTTGTATAAAGAACTTGGCTATGAAGTTCACAAAGTTCCCTTTGTTGAATTAAATAAAAGAGTTCAGATAGTTAAAAAAATATGCGGCATAAAATAATTTTTAAATAATTCTGCACTAATTGAAAACCTTTATAAATACATTAATTTTCATTTTCTTTACCAAATGACTTAATGAAGGCGCTTGCCTAAGAGGAGGGGTTAAAATGGCTAACTATGTAAAATTTGAAGTTCCAAAAGAATTAGCTGAAAAAGCATTAGAAATTGTTGAGATTGCAAGAAATAGTGGGAAGATAAAAAAAGGAATGAATGAAACAACAAAAGCAGTTGAAAGAGGCCAAGCAAAGCTTGTTGTTATTGCAAACGATATTAATCCACCAGAAATAGTCATGCATCTTCCACCTCTTTGCGAAGAAAAAAATATTCCATACTTAGTTGCAAGCTCAAAAAAAGACCTTGGAACATCAGCTGGGCTTGAAGTGGCAACATCTGCTGTTGCAATAATTGATGCTGGAGAAGCTAAAAAGCAACTTATGGAATTAATTGAAGAATTAAAGAAAATAACGAGTAAGTGATTGAAATGGAAAGAAGAAGAAAAAGGAGAACAACAAGAAAAAAGGTTGAAGAATTAACAGAAGAAGAAAAGAAATTTCAAGAGTATAAAGAAGCTGCACCAGCAAAGGTTATAGAACTTGTTGCAAGAACAGGTGTTAGGGGAGAAGTAATGCAAGTAAGGTGCAAAGTTTTAGCTGGAAGAGATGCTGGAAAAGTCTTAAGAAGGAATGTTAAAGGTCCTGTAAAAATTGGAGATATTTTAATGCTTAAAGACACAGAAATAGAAGCAGCACCGCTTTCAAAAAGAAGGGGAAGAAGGAAGTGAGAAAATGCCTAATTGCTCATTTTGTGGGAAAAAAATGTCTCAGAATGAAGGACTTATGTTTGTAAAGAATGATGGAAAAATATTGTGGTTTTGCTCAAGCAAATGTGAAAAGAACATGCTAAAGTTAAAAAGGGTTCCAAGAAAAGTTAAATGGGTTAGGAAGGTGAGCTAATGGTAAAGATAGTAATGCTTGGGCCACCTGGCGCTGGAAAAGGAACATATGCTACAAGACTTGCACCAAAACTTGGGATACCAACAATATCAACTGGTGAGCTTTTTAGAGAAAATATAAAGAATAACACAGAGATAGGGAAAAAGGCAAAAGAATACATAGAAAAAGGAGAATTGGTTCCAGATGAGATTGTAATCGAAATGCTTAAGCAAAGGTTACAAAAAGATGATACAAAAAACGGATTTATTCTTGATGGATTTCCAAGAACTTTAGAACAAGCAAAAGCCTTAGAGGAAATATCTGACATTGATGTGGTTATATATCTTGATGTTCCAGAAGAAATAATAATAAAAAGGCTCTCAGCAAGAAGACAATGTAAAAAATGTGGAGCAATCTATAACCTACTTTATCTTAAGCCAAAGGTTGATGGAATTTGTGATAAGTGTGGTGGGGAATTATATCAAAGAGATGATGATAAACCAGAAGCAATAAAAGAAAGATTAAGAGTTTATGAAGAAAAAACAGCGCCATTAAAAGAATATTATATTAACAAAGGTAAATTAATAACAATAAAAACAACAAAAATTGACACACCACCTGAAGAGCAAGTTGAGAAAATTATGGAAGCATTGAAGCAAAAAGGGTTAATATAAAAAACTTTAAATATCTTTACTACTTTATAGTTACATAGGTGATATAATTGGCGTTCACGCTTCTAAAAATTCCAGAAGAATACAAAGAACTTGCATGTGAGCTTCATAAACTAATTGATGCAGTTCTTGATTATTCGTCTTTAAATAAAACTAACGATTTGTTTGATTATAACTTCTTAAGACTACCAAGTACATCAAGCCATTCAATTGGGCTTAATAATACTTTAAACTTTAGGGAAGGTGAAATTTCAAGGTTCTTGCATAATTATCATAAAGAGTTAAGTAAAGAAGCTCATAAAAAATGCATTGAAAATTTAGTTGAAAGTTTAAATTCTGTTGACGAGGCTCTTGGAAAATTACAACCAAGGGAATTTGAAATCGCGTCCAAATACATTAAAGAAATCTTAGAGCCACTAAGAGAAGATCCACAAGCTGCGATGGTTTTGTCAACAACGATTTTAGAATCAAAGAATTTGAAAAAGATATATGAAGAAGAAATAAAGTCTTGGCAAGAAGAAAATGCTTAACCTATGTATGTTAAGTCTTCCTTGCTCTTTTTTGCTATTTCTTTGAAAATCTTTTTTTGTTCAGGAGTAAGGCTTTCCCATATTAAGCTTAATTCGTCCAATTCTTCATCCATATTATGCGCTAAAACATAACTATTTATAAAAGTATTCATTTTTTAATAAAACATGAAAATAAGACAACCAATTATAGCAGTAGTTGGACACATAGACCATGGAAAAACAACAATACTTGATGCAATTAGGGGTACTGCTATTGCTAAAAAAGAAGCTGGAGCAATAACACAGCATGTTGGAGCTTCGGAAATACCATTAGATGTTGTTAAAAAAATATGTGGGCCACTTCTTGAAAAGCTTAAAATAAAGTTTACAATCCCTGGTCTTCTTATGATAGACACACCAGGGCATGAAGCATTTACAAATTTAAGAAAAAGAGGAGGTTCTATTTCTGATTTAGCAATTTTGGTTGTTGATATAAATGAAGGATTTAAAGCACAAACAAGAGAAGCTGTTTCTATTTTAAAACAATTTAAGGTTCCTTTCATTGTGGCTGCAAATAAAATTGATTTAATCCCTGGATGGAAGGTTCACAACACAACATGCTTTATGGAAAGTTTTAACAAGCAAGCAGAGCACGTTAAGCAAGAATTAGATGAAAGATTGTATAGGATTGTTATCTCTTTATCAGATTATGGAATAAATTCAGAAAGATTTGACAGAATTGATGATTTTACAAAACAGGTTGCAATTATTCCAACATCAGGCATAACAAAAGAAGGAATATCTGAATTACTAATGGTACTAGCTGGGTTAGCTCAAAAATATCTTGAGCAAAAGCTAAAGATTGAAGTTTCTGGTCCTGCTATTGGGAACATTTTAGAAGTAAAAGAAGTAAAGGGATTAGGAAAAACAATTGATGTTATAATCTACGATGGAATATTAAGAACGGGAGACACAATTGTTCTTCCAGGATTAGAAGGAGCTATTGTAACAAAAGTAAGAGCAATTTTAAAACCATCTCCTTTAAAAGAATTAAGAGAAAAAGGCAATTTTGAATATGTAAAAGAAGTTAGCGCAGCAGCAGGTGTTAAAATCTCTGCTCCAAACTTAGATGGTGCAATTGCTGGAATGCAATTTAAAGTTGCAAACACGCCAGAAGAAATAGAAAAAGCAAAAGAACAACTGCAAAAAGAATTAAAAGATATCTTAGTAGATACAGACAAAGAAGGAGTTATAATAAAAGCGGATTCAATTGGTGCAATAGAAGCTTTAACAGGATTATTCAAACAAATTAACTTACCTATAAGAAAAGCTGGGATTGGTGCTTTAACAAAAAACGACGTTGTTGAAGCAAAGCTAATGAAGGAAAAAAACAAACTTCTTGGTGTTTTGTTTGCATTCAATGTTGAGATACCAAAAGATGTAAAACAATTAGCAGAAGATTATGGAATAAAGATATTTTCTTCAAATGTTATTTATTCCTTGTTCGAAGATTATAAAGATTGGAAAGAGCATCAAATAGAAGAAGAAAAAAGAATTGCACTTGAAAAACTTGTTTGGCCAGGAAAAGTAAAGATACTAAAAGGTTATGTATTCAGACAAAGCAATCCTGCTGTTGTTGGTGTTGAAGTGTTTGGAAGAATTAAAACAAAGGTTAGATTAATAAGAAAAGATGGTAAAGAAATAGGGGAAATAAAAGAAATACAAAGCGAAGGAAAACCTGTTTCTCAAGCAAAATCAGGAGAAAAGGTTGCAATATCAATTCCTAAAGCTATTGTTGGAAGACACATACACGAGGGTGATGAACTGTTGGTTTTTATTCCACGCAGCCATCTTGAGATAATTGAAGCAAAATTTGGAAACGAGCTAACACAAGAAGAATTAGAAATTATTAAAGAATTTAAAGCAGCAACTAAAAGCTTATAATTGTAAATAATATTTTTTATCTTATGAACATTCTTAGCTTATACAATAAGATGGAAACACTTGAAAATAGAATTCTTGCTCTTTCATTTCAACCTCAAACAGAAAGAACATCTCAATTAATTGATGAATATAAAGAAGAAAAAAGAAAATTAAGAAAACAAATTATATGTGTTGTTGGCGAAGAAGGATTAACATTGCTTTTATATCAAAATAAAATTGATGGTTTAGCATATAACATGGTTTGCGAGAAAACAAAGTTAAGTTTGCAAAAAGTGCAAAAGGGAAATTGGGCTTTAAAAAAACATGGCATAGACTTAAATATAAAAAGTGCAAAAGAGATAATCCTTGAAAAAATATTAAACAATGAAGAAATAAGCTATCTTGAACTTAAAAGCCAAACAGGTGCTTCTCTTGCTTCTTTAAGACATTATGTGAAAGATTTTAGGAAAATGGGGTACAATGTTAAGGTTAAAAAAGCAAAGAAACCAGCACCAATGGAAAAAAAGGTTTTAGGTTCATATGAAGAAATAAAAAAAGAAAGAGGATGTAACAATTGATGACATTGTATGTAAAACAGGAATCAAAGATTACAATGTAATAAACCACATTTCAAAACTAAGGAAAAAAGGATACGAGATTATAATATGGAGAAAAAATGAGATTCCAAATGTTGTAGTTGGGAACAAAGAGATTCATTTATCACCAACAGAATTTATGATTTTCAATGCTTATAAAAAACTAAATCAAGAAGGCAAATTAAGCTTTGAAAATCTTGTTGAAAAAACAGGATTAGAAAGAAGGAAAGTAACTCTTTATTTAAACAGAATAAGGGCAAAGGGTATACCACTAAAGGATTTTCGCCTTCCAGACATAAATGTAATCTTAGATGCATATGAGAGGTTGTCAAAAAATGGAAGGGTTTCTTTTATATCTTTGGAAAAAGAAACAGGATATTCAGCAGAAACAATTGCAAAGATTGTTGATGAACTCAATAAGATAGGTTGTGATTTAAACATTGGTGGACCAAGGAAAAGAATTTATGATAAACGTGTTATTGAATTTTATAAAAATTCTGGAAAAGAAGAAATTACTGTTAAAGAAATAGTTGAGAACATTGGTGGAGATTATAACACTATTTGGAATGTGGCAAAAAGATTAGATGAAAAAGGCTTAATAAAAGTAAAATGGCCAAGAAGAAAACCAAAAGCTTTATAAATAACTACTGCTTAGTAGTAAATATGAATATGGAGGACGTTGTTAAAGGAATTTATCCAACAATAGAAACTAAGCTTGATGGCGGAACAAATGGAACATACTCAATGGTTTTTGCAGATGAATATTTTGTTTATAAAGTAATATATCCAAGAAATGATTACAAAGGCATAAAGTCCCCAAAAGACGCATTTAAAAGAGAAATACACAATACAAAGCTTCTCGAGGAATTTGGATTAAATGTTCCTAGAATAATCCAAACAAGAAAAGTAAAAACACCAGAAGGCGAGATTTATATAATTAAAAAGGAAAAAATAAATGGATATAACCTTGAAGAATATTTAAAAAAGGAAGATGTTCCATTTAACAAAAAGCAAAATGTTGTATGCAAGGCAGTTGATTATATTTTAAAGCTTCAATCAATACCAGCAAATAAAGTAAAGCAACACAAAGGTTTGGAAAATCTTGTAACTAAAAGAAACCTAAAATCTCATAAAACAGGGGAACAAACAACAATCATATTTGACTCAAGATTGTCAAACTTTGTTTATAATCCAGAAACAGACGAGATATATCTTGTTGACACTGAAACAATTACAAAAGGCAATCCTTACTGGGACATAGGATGGTTTATTGCTGATTTATCAGAAATTGCAATTAAAAATCCAAAATTGCTTGAAATTGAAAAATACATCCTTTTAAAAACATTAATTAAATATCCTAAAGAACTATCAAAAGCAATAGAAGAAATAAATGCTTATAAAAATAATTATTTCAAAATGCCAAGAGAATCAGGATTAGAAGCTTACAACATTTCTTTTGAACAAACAGATTTTCAAAAAGGAATCGTAGTAGTACCTCTTTCAACAGAAGAAATCCAAGAAATTGCTTATAAAGGTGAGCCCACATCTGAAGACACAATAGTATCAGATGAGATTAAATTAAGCGTGCCAAAAGGAATAGCTGTTATGCCTATAGAAGTTTCCAGTTCAATAGAGTTCTTTCAATGATTTTAAAAAATACAAATAATGTTTTATGCTTTACTTTTCTTTTGATTTTTGAAATTTCTTTAATTTTTTCAAAATCGCGATTGTTTAAAAAAGTAAGAAGCAACTCTATAAGTTTTTTTGAAATCAAAATATCTTGCTTATTAATTTTTTCATTTATTATGATTTCACCTATTTCTTTTGAAAAATATAAAACAAAAAGCAAGTTAAGTAACTCAACAGAAGACATTTTTAAATCTTTTAAAATAAATGGTTTTTGCAAAACAGAGTTATAAAGCCTTTGAAATCTTAAGGTTGCAGTTATATACTCTTTTCTATAGTCAGCTGCAAGGTCCTTTTGATTGTTTTCAATAGAGATTATGGCTTTCAAAATCTTGTTTAATAAAAGCTTTCCCAAGTCAATTGGAGATAAAAATCCAAAAGGTATCTTAAAATAAAAATATTCTTCTGATGAATCAACAAGATACTGACTAAGCCCTCTTGAAATTAACTCGCGAATTAACTTTGAATAAATATCTTTTTCAAGCTTTGATTTAAATCTAATTGTAAACTCATCATAACCATCAACATAAAGAGAAGCAATTGCTCTAATTATTAAATCTGTGTCTTTTGTGTCAAGAACAATTTCTTTTTTTAAACTGGCTATTTGCTTTGCTCCAACTGGGAAAATCTCCAATGTTCCTGTTTTACTAATACTAAGTTCAACTTCATTGCTTCCAATTGATTTTACCCATTTTAATGGAAGATAAACAAAATAAGAGTTCCCTGATTTTTGAATCTTTTTTGTTACCATATGTATCATATACAATATATTCATAATATATAAATCTTTCTATTAGTTACTACTTAGTAATAACAAAAAGGGGTGATAAAATGGTGTACGAAACAAAAGATAATAAAGAATTGAAAGAATATATGGAACGCGCTAAAGAATATATGAAACGTGTTGAAGCTTTTGAAGTTAGCCTTGAGAATGGAGATTTTAAAGGTGCACTAAAAGAAAGTGAAGAAATTTACAGAATGCTTAACGATGTATATGGTATAGGAATCTACGATAGGTTCAGCGATGACCCTGAACAAGATAAAGCAATACGTATGGGCTATCTTACTACACTTCAGCTAATGAATCAGAGATTTGTCCGTATAGTGGGCGAACACCTCAAGAAATTAGAGGAAGAAGTAAACAAAAAGTAATCGCGCAATTTGATTAAAAGAGGTGGGGTATATGAATGAAATTGAAGAACAAATAAAAGCTTATGCACAAAACATCGACTCATTAATTGAGAGTTTAAATGAAAATAACATAGAAACTGCAGTAGAACTTAGTAGAGGATTACCAAATATCTTACATGAGATACACAAATCAATGAGTCAATTAAAACCAAAAGAGCGCGAAGCTTACAATCAAATGATTTCTGAGTTAAATCTTAGATATGCAAAGGCAGTTGAGCTATCTCTTGAAAGAGGATTGGCAGAGCTAACACTTGCAAAAATGTTCGAAGAATTACAAAAATATGGGGTGAGGAAATGACACACACATTAGAAAAAATTGTTAACGAACTAAGAACAAAAGAAGAATTTAAGGGAAAAAGTGTAAAAGAAATAGAGAAAGAATTATACCCAGTGCTATTAATTGACTTTATTAAATCTGCAGAAGAAGAGATTTCAAAAGAAATACTTCCAACTCCTTTGTTTAGATTAAAATATGATGAAAACCAATTTCAGATATCAATAACACCCCTTGAAGGATATGCTCTTCCAGTAGAAGAAAATAGCATAGACTTTGATGCACTTGATATCACACTTGCATTTTTATTAAGAAACATACCTCTTTTGTGGGTTGGTGAAACAGGTACAGGTAAAACAATTACAACAAAGACATTTGGAAAAACTGTTCTGCCTAAAGGAAGCTATGTTTATAAAAGATTAGCTGGAAGCATAGGAAGCAGTTCTTTACTTGGTAATTTCACAAAAATAGATATGTCAACAGGTTATCCCCGCCCTGTTTTAGATGAAACTAAAACAAAAAACATTGCAATGCTGTTCATAGATGAAGCAAATCGTGGAAGAGACGATGAAAAAATGCAATTAATAGATGGTGAAGTTTCCATTGGAGGAAAAAGTTCTCTCCTTGGTCCAATTATACCAGAATTAAATCAAAATGGTGAAGTTATTTATAATGACAACAACAGAAAAAAGATTTTTGTTGTTGGAGCAATAAATCCAGATGAAGGTATGAGCAAAAATGGAGGATATTTAACAACAAGAGCATTAGATGATGCTGAAAGAAGAAGATGGACCATCATTGAATTTGGTGACATTGTATCTGCTGGAGAAAGCATAGATTTAACAACAGAAAACCCACATCGCTTTGAAAACTTCCTTAATAATTTCATTAGATATCTATCAGAAGATTTAAACATAGATAGAGAGAAATTAAATAGCTTAAAAGATGATTGGTTGTCTATTTATGCGTATATCACAGACTCAAAGAAAAATGAGCACCCCGTTTTATATACTGCATTTGAATTTAGTGATATTGTTGCTCTTGTATTGAATAATAATCTTGAAAAAACATTAGATGAAGAGATAGAGACAATAGATATGATAAATAGAAAATTATCGCCAAAGTATAATATAAGAATTGTATATTCTCATAGGATAGACGAAGATTCTAATACTGTTAAAAGAATTAAAGAGATACTTAACAATCTGCAAAAAGAGAGCCCTGCAGACATTGCAAAAGCTGGTTCACTTGCTCAAGGAATCAAAACAATAAGAGATATTAAGTTTGCATTTAAAACATCAAACCCAATTGAATACCTTAAGAATTTAGAAAAAGCAGATGGTACATATGTATACAATGCAGTAAACATAGCAGACATTGCATATGCATGGGCAATGGTGTCTTTAAGTAAGTCAAGAGAAATAGAAGATTCATTTAAAGTAATTCCATTAGTAAATGAATTGTTAAATGAATACAATGAATTTGAATATGCATTTCAAAATGATTTATTTGGGTCAAAAGATTATATGAACATAAACGACACTAAAAGAGGGGTAAAATTACCAGCAATTGTAAAAAGCATAAGATACAGTGTGACAAAAGCAAATGAAGAAGGGAACAAAGATTACGTAACTTATATGATTAAGATGTTGGCATATGAATGCAATGTAATTAATAAAAGACCGAACACAGACTTAGCAAAACTTATGGGTGGTAGATTTGTTTCTGATTTAGCAGTATTTGCTGAGTTCTTGGATGATTATAAAGATGAAATAAATAAAGAAATAGCAAGCCATCAAAATCCAACAGAAGATGATGTAATTGATATCATATATTCTGTTTATACAAATATGAAGATTAAGCATGCGCGTGCAATGCCAGAAATATATCTACATAGAATACCAAGAATCCTTGGGATGCCTGTATGAGGTGGTTAAAATGACAAAAGTAATTCGTCCAAATCCTAAAGATAAAGCTGATGGAATGAAAATAGATATGAGTGCAAAACAAGTAGACGAAGACGTACCACTTGAACCAAGAAAAGTTGATGAATTAGAAGAAATGTTAGTTGATGGTGCTATTGGTTTTAAAGACAGTTTAAGTTACGTAATTGGTTCAGACGTATATAAGTTATATGATAACGACCCAAAGAAATTGATTCCATTGTATATGCTTATCAGGATTACACCTTGTGTAGATAGACAATATAAAGTATTTCAAAAAATTACTGGTGTTAATGAAATAGAGATTACTTATTTAAGTTACATGCTTGGCATTCCTGAAGGAAGATTAAAGGAACTTCCTGAAGACGAAATTAACAATTTAGCAGCATCCCTTAGCGAAGCTTCAATTAATACAGAAATCTCTCCAGCACAAGTAAGTATTCCAATATTAGCGCTTTCTAGTGAAACATTGGGAAGGCCTCTTTTTGGAGCAGCGATAAAAATTGCTATCGAAGATGGATTTAAATTCGAAACCAAAAACATGCATAATAAGAATAAATTTACTGCATTGAAAGAGGTAGAAAGATTATCTTTTCCAACAATGTATATAAAGCTTGCTAAAGGAAGATACAACGCTCCAGATGACATTTATTTTGCAGCTCTTAGAATAATAGAAGAATCTAAAAAAGTTTATGAAGAGGAGTGGAGATAATGATAAGCAAAGTTAAAAAAGAAAATGTTGTAATGCAAGCACTTGATGAATCAGAAGAAATATGGAGGGGTGCTGTTTCAAAAAGATTCCCTCTTTTCTCAGATATTAAAATAGATAAAAATCCCGATCCTTCTAAAAAGATTAGTCCCAATACAATATGGCAGTTTTACATAGATGAAGATGGAAAAACAATGCACACCTTAATATTTGAACCAAAAAAAGTTTATCAGTCTTTTGAGAAAAAAATTGCACCTTTGTATGAAATTCAAAAAAAAGAAGATATAGACAAGTTATTGTTAGATGTATTAGTGTATGCTCATTTTCATGAATTAGGACACCCACTGGATGCACCATACAGTAAATCAGATAGAAAACGCATAGATCAAGCAATATTTAATGGAATAATTGAAACAGGTATAAGGAAACCAACAGCAATCAAAAAAGCTGCAAATGCAGAAAACATGGTACTTGATATGATAGATGACACGTGCTTTTATGCAAGAACAAGTAGTATTGAAAATGATAAGCTTGAGGAAATCTTGGAAGACTCATTCAGTAATAGAGGATATAAAAACAAAAAACTAACAGATGGGGTAATGATGATATACCATGTTATTGAAATAAGCACCCCAAGACGCAAATTAAGAAATAAGGAAGATGATGAAAAACTAGCAACAATTATTTACTCTTTAAGTAGAATTCCGTATGTTATGTTGTTCGTAGATGATGAAGATTTAAGAACAAAAGAATACAATTTATTTGAAGATAAAATAAAAGAAAATGGATTAGCTGATTGGAATATGAAACAAAGAGAAAAAGAAATCTTCATAAACATGCTATCCGAGCAGGACAAGAATGTTTTAAAATCTTTAGGGATAAACGAAAAGGAATACTACAATGCAATTGAAATAATGTTTAATAATATCGGAGACAATAGCGTATATCTAGAGGCAAAAAAGATAGTAGCAAAAACAATTTATCTTTTGTTTAAAAACGAGCAAACAAGATATAATGCAATAAAAGGATATATAAAACCTTTTGCAGACTTGATTCCAACAACACGTTCTCCACAAAGAGATGCTGCTAATGAAGGTGCTGGACAAGCTGTAGATGCAAGTGATGTATTAGAAAATATATTAGAAGGACTATCAGAAGAAGAAGCAAACGAACTTCTTCAAGAATTAGCTAATGAAGAAGACTGGAGCAAACCGCACAAAGGCGATACTGCTAAAAAAATGAGTGAAAAAGCAATATTTGAGTTTTATATGAGAAATGCAAAAGAATTAGACATATTGTCTCCGCAATCACAATTTGAAACAAAAGACGTTGGAAAAGACATACATGTTGAAAAAGTAAATAGTAAGGTTATAAATGTTGAAGATTTAATGGAATTAGACTTAAATGAAATAAATGAATTACAAGAAGAATTTGGATACGAGCATCCAATTCTTGTTGATTTAACACCTGATAAACCACCTGCTGAAAAAATATATGAACTAAATGAATATATTTGGGTTGAGGATCCTATAAAAGTACATAGAAAAGTGTCTGTTGGAATAGAAACACCAGATAACTTTGTGCTTTTAATAGATTCATCTGGTAGCATGGGTGGTCCAAATTATGTTGGAAATGGTTCAAAATATGATTTACTATGTAGAGTTGTTTATGGCTTGTTTAAAGGATTAACTAAAGCTAATGAGTTAATGGAAACATCAACAAATGTTAAAATAATTAATTTCTCATCAGCAACAATAAGCAGCGATTTTATAGATATTAAAAAAGGATTTAATCCAGGAACACAATTAATGAATGTTCTTCATCTAATCCAAGATGGTATGACTGGGTTAGATGTGTCTGCTATTGAAGATGCAGAAAGAAAAAAAAGAGAAGGTAAGACATTATATGCATTTATTACAGATGGAAGCTTTAATCAAGGGCCTTTCTCAAACATTGAATACGCAGTAAATTATATATTAAACCTAGCAAACAAACCAAACAATTCTATTGTATTTATAGAAATTGGTGGTATGACTTCGCTTGGGAGCAGATTGAATAATTTACAAACAAAGGTAAATAATCTTCGCTATTACACTGTTACAAGAGTAAATGAAATTTCTGATAAATTAGGACAAATGTTAATAGAATACAAAGGTGAAAAAACATGAACAAGGAAAAAAAGAAGCAAAAAATATTAAATGAAGCGTATAAAAACAGCCTTGTTGGTAAAATTGACTATGATTTTAAGAAAAAAATAGGGAAAGTCATACTTAAAAATGGAAAAGAAGCGCCGATTTACAAAGCAAAACCAATTAACTTAACATTTGATAAGGTTGAATGGATAGAAGCTTATCCAACAAGAGGAAGATTATTCATAGGATATAACAATGGTAAAAAAGAACTTTACTTAGTAAAGGGTGGAAAAGCAATTTCATTCGGAGAAAAGCCAAGCGATGAAACAATTGAAGATATAGTGTACCCAAAGTCATTGGAATTTACAAACTTAGCAACCTTAGTAACAAGTTGGTCAATGATGGTTGCTGGTGGTATAAGTGCACTTTTTTATGGAAGAGGGGATATTACAGTAGGGTTGCTCTTTGGGTGGTATATTGCAAGGAAAAGTATAGGATATGTTCTAACTAATTCAGTTAAAAAAAATATTGATTCAATTAAGAGCGCTACAAGGTGATAAATTTGACATGGAAGATTAACAGTAAAAAGATAAAAATTGACATAAGTAGTGCATTTAAACCAAAGAAAATAAAGCCAAAGAAAAAGATATATAGCCAGGTGTATGGAGAACTTCATTTATCTTGTGATTCTAAAAATTTGTACGACATGCATGGAAATAAAGTTTACAAAGCACCACTTTTTCAATCAACCATCTACATAACAAATTATAAAGATTTGGGAAATAACCATTACCTTTTAGAATTAGATAATGGTAGAATGTGGATTGAATACGAAGGAGATATGCCAAAAATTGTGGAAACAGCAATCCGTAGAAATATAAAAACAACAGAATACAACAACACAAAAGATGGAATTCTTACACCAAAAGAAGCACATAACTTGATTTACTACTACATACCCATTGGAATGGGAATAGTTACACTAGCTGCTATACTATCAAATGCAAATTTAAGTGATAATGCCAAGCTATTTTTAAAATCACTAAGAATGTCGAACATGATAATGTTGATGACAACATATCTAATAAATAAATTCTCATC
>JAGGWW010000016.1 GCA_021163365.1 Nanobdellota archaeon | reverse complement strand
ATATATATGTTATCAGATAATTACAAATTCTGCTATTTATTGCCATGACGATTAAGCTCACTTGCCGCTATGGAGCGTCAGCGAAATAGCGGTCAAGTGCAGCGATTTGTTATGTGTTTTATTTGAATTTCTCAAAATATTTGTCAATTTCTGGTCGCAGTTTAATACCTACTCTTTCAAAACAATTTAGTAGTTCTTCATAAGCACCAGTACCGCCTAAAAAATCCCAAAATTCATCAGCAACTTTTAATTCTTGGTCCAAATCAAGCATTCCTTTTAATGTCCATCGTTCATAGGGTTTGGGTTCATAGGGATTATAAGGAATTGCAATGTATGAATGTACATTTGCTCCGGGATCTTCAGCTAAATAAATTGCTATCCATTCTAAAAGTGTGCGTTTGAAGTCTTTAAAATTACTAATATTGGGTTTTGCTGTTTTTATATCAAATAAATGAACATGACCGGTTCTATCTCTTAAAAACAAATCTACTTTTACAGTTTTTAATTTATTCATTTTCCCAATATTAGCAACATTGCGTATTCTTTCAATCTCAGTTGTTTTATCAGGGTCTTTACCAGTGGTTAATTCATTTATTATATGCTGAATTTCAAGTTGAGCTTTCTCACTAATATTTGTTCCTAAAACATATTGTTTTTTAGCTTCTGAAAAATTTATGCTTGCTAGAGTCTCTGCAACTGGTTCAAAAATTGATGTTCCAAAGGTTGTATTAAGAGAATGTATAAAAGAAAATAAAGCCATTCTATCTTTACCCAATAGGCGATAGTGAAATGGCATATTTTTTGTTTCAGGGTCATAGTTTTGAAATTTTTTTCTTAAACTTTCTCTTATCACTTCTTCAATTTTGTAAATTTGCTCTTGAGTTAAGCTCACAATTGTTTCTCCTTTAGATGAAAAATTATTTCGGCATATGCTGATCTATCCTTTTCAACTCTATTAAGTACAGGTCTTTTATACTGGTTAACTATTTTCATACCAGCCAATTCAGCTATTCGTGGATATAGATTGTACTTATCATTTGCCACAAGAAACACATTATAATCTTTCTTTAAAAATTTCTTACAGTTAAGAAGTACATTAGCTATACCTTTAATATATGAGTCTCTTGCTTCTTTACCTTGTCCTTTGAATAAAGGGCCTATTTCTAACTCGTCTCTTCGCTCAAATCCAAAAATTTCATATGCATAGGCATGTTGCTCGTGATAATTTATTAGGCCAACGTATGGTGGAGAAGAAAAAATACCTGCTATCCCTTGTTTAGAGACCATTTCAGCTAAACTGTGATTTTTCTTTTTAAGTTCTTCTATCAAGTTAATTGTCCTGCTATCGCCTACAAGACAAATCTGCATTGTATTAGTTCTAAGTTTGCCAAATTGGCTCAACCGGTTCAACGTATCAATAGAGTACCTACGCCACCATCCCATTATAGAGAATATAGGCTTACATATTTTACCATGTTTTTTACAATAATAAGTCGTAATTACTGGTTCTCTTAATGTTGCCAAATCTGCATGAGTTGTTGCTCTACAAGAGCGTACGGTTCTACTTAATATTATTGCTAAAACTTTTTTAATTTTCGCATCTTCTATTTCTTTAATCTTTTCAAACAAAAAATCTATTTCTTCCCTTACAGGAGCTAAAAACCATTTATCAAGAAAAGTTTCATCTTTATTCTGCTTAATCTGAATATTGTACTTTCTGACTAAATCCCAATAAATTGATAAAAACTCTTTTTCTTTTTCCCTTGAATACTCCTTTTCATTTATTAATCCTTGTCTAACTCTCCTTTTATAATCAGGTGAAGGAAAATATTTTTTATTAAATACAGATAATTCATTAAGCAAATGTTCTTCAAATACTGTATTGTTTCTCTTCCTTTGAAATTGTTCTAATTCAAAAGTTAATTTTTGAATTGCTTTGTGAAGTTCAATAAGGTTATGTTTCTCGATTTTTACATTGCTAATCATTACATTAAAGGCGGATATATCAATTCCAATTGCATGAAGTCCAAGTTCATTTGCTTGAACAAGTGTGGTTCCACTACCACAAAATGGGTCTAAAACAATATCACCTTCCTTGAAAAACACCTCTTTCTTAAATTCATCAGTATGTCCATCTAAGAAATACTCAACTAATTGAGGTATGAATTTCCCTTTGTATGGATGTAGTCTATGAACATGTTTCGTTCTTTCCGATTCTTTATATTCAACAAAAGATAAATGCCAATTAAGATCATCCCCTAAAATCTTTCTCCATTCCTTTTCCTTCTGAGCAAAGGAATCATAATAATTCTTTAATTCATCAATATCAATTAATGGATTTCCATTATTTCCATGTTTTTTTATCCTTCCATATTGTAATAAGTATGAAAGATTAGATAGTGTAACTTTTCTGTCTAAATACTGAGAAGCCCATTTACTTGCTTCTTGTAAGCTCATTAATTTTTTACTTTGCGCAAACAATGACAATTGGTTCACAAAGTATCTCCGTTTTTTACACATAACGTCTAAACTCACCTGCCGCTATGAAGCGCCAGCGAAATAGCGGTCAGGTGGAACGATTTGTTATGTGATTTATAGTATATCAGTTTTTATTGTTACTGTATAT
>JAGGWW010000018.1 GCA_021163365.1 Nanobdellota archaeon | reverse complement strand
ATGCCAGAAGAATCTTTGTTGCTTGGTGGAATCCAAACCTTGAAGGAAATTGGTTTTTTTGACTTTTTCCTACCATTCATACTCTTTTTTGCAATAGTTTATGGAGCTCTTGACAAAACAAAAGTTTTTGGCGAAAATAGAAAAGACATAAACTCTGTAATAGCACTTGTTATTTCATTAATAGCATCAACAACAGGCTGGGTGTTAAAAGGTGTTGCAGGATTCTTACCATGGGTTGGTTTCATAGCTTTAGTAGTTGTTGCCTTCTTAATGCTTGCAGCAATGGTTTATGGCGGAGAAGTTGAAAACTTGTTTAAAAGTGTTTGGGTTAAATCTCTTTCTTTATTGTTTATTGTAATTGCTCTTGGCACTGGTTTATACTATGGGCTTGGATTAAATGAAAAAGTTGGTGGAATAAAAATCTCAGAAACAGATGCTGCTTTATTAATCATGCTAGTAATCTTTTTCATTGCATTTGCTGTAATAGTTAAAGGAGGAGGCTCTTCATCAGGTGAATAACATGGTAACAATAGCTGGTGTTTTAACAAGTATGGCTGAAATTTTAAAAGCACTTGTGCCAGCAGGAATAGAACCAATAAACTTTTGGTTAATATTCTTAGTAACATTTGCAATATCATTTATTGCATTGCTTTTAATACCAATATTTAAAAATGCAAGAGGAATTGTTTTTATTATCGCAATAGTTATTGCGTACTTTGTTGCAAGCAGTGCAGTTGCAACCATTATCATATCAAAATTATTCCCTAATATTGGGCTTGCACTAATGGCAATATTAGGGCTTTTGCTTGTAATTGCAGTTTTATCACCAAAATCATTAGAAAAAGGAACTTCATGGACACCTTTAATAGTTATAATCGTTATCACTTTTATTATTTACATGACATACACCTCTGTAGTTCCCCAACTTCAAGCAGCAGGATATATATCAAAATCAACAGGTGTAACAATAACAGATGATGATGTTGCAACCATAATTGCAGCAATTGTTGTTATAGGATTAATATATATGATTGTTAGGTCAAAACCAACAGAGGAATCTGTATTTGATAAAATATTAAAGTATTTGAAGGGTAAAAGTTGGTGATAAAAAATGGCAACCTTATTACAAACACTTGGATTTTTTTCTGACATATTTGACTTTTTCCTACCATTCCTACTAGTCTTTGCTGTGATATACGCTTTATTACTTAAAACAAAATTCTTAACAGAAGACCCAAATCTAAATGCTGCAATATCTTTTGCAATTGCATTAATAGTTGCTCTTTCAGGAGCTGGCAAGTTTTTAATGAACCTAGCACCATTTATGGCAACTTTATTCATGGTTGTCTTTTTCATGCTTTTAATCTTCCTATTCTTTAATGTAAAACTTGAAGAGGTTTTAAAAATAAAGTCAATTTCACTTATTTTAATATTTATCTCAATAATTTTTGTTTTTTATGTTTTAGGACAGATGATTGGACAACAAGTTTATGAAGCTGGTGTTGGAAACGCAACATCAAATGCAACGCACATAATACCAACAAAAGCTTGTGATTTTGAAACAGTATCTGGAAGTCGGGCTATTGTTTGCATAATTTCACATCCAAAATTCTTAGGAGCAATAACATTACTTGGTTTATTAGCAGTAGCAACATTCTTTGTTGTTTATGTGCCAAAAAGTTAATTACTTTTTCTTCATTTTTTCTACAATATCTCTTAATTCTTTTATTTCCTCTGCTAAACTTGGAACCAATTTGCCCATTAGTTTTTCAATTGCTTCCATTTGAACCTTAACCTCTGATGCTGTTTCTTTGTACTCTTCTGTTTTTTGAAGAATTGATTTTGAGAAATCATCTATTCTTGCATGGTCTTCATTTACTCTTGCTTCTAATTCATTTACTTTTTCCTCTATTTGTGCTTTCCAAGCATCAAGTTTGCTTAACTTTTCTTCAACTTCTTTCCACTTTTCTTCTATTATTTCTTCAACAACCCTTTGCAACTCATTAACAAGTTTTTCCATATCAATTCCAGGAATGCTTGGAGAAGGAGCTGGGGCTTGTGGTATTTGTGGTGTTTCTGGCACCTTTGGCATCTCAGGAACAGGTGGAAGTTCTGGAGAAGGTGGTAATTCTGGAGAAGGTGGAACTTCTGGCATAGAAGGCATTTGTGGTGCTTCTGGCTCTTCTGGAAAAACTGGTGCACCTGCTGGTGGAGTTACTGCACTTTTTATTTCTGCTTGTGCAAGTGCATCTCTTATTTGTTGTAAAGAATATCCTTGAGCTCTAAGTTGATTTGCTATTTGGGCATTTGTCATACCTTGAGCTTTCATAGACAAAACTTGAGATATAGGAATATTGCTTTCAGGAAGAGCTGGAAGTTCTTCCTTTTTCTTTTTAAAGAATGGGAGCTCCAACTTTTTCACCTCTTTTTCTTTAGTTTTTCTTCAACAATTTTCTCAACATCTTCTTTTGTTATAAGTCTTGTAATGTCAATCATATTTATGTATTTTTCTAAAACCTTTACATCGCTAAGCTTTGCAGTGTCGCTTAAGTCCTTTGTAATCCTTCTTAAGATTTCTTTTATTTCATCAACATCTTTTCTTAAAGCATTTATTTGATTTTGCAAATCTTCAAGATTTTCTTTTACATCTTTAAACTTTGATGAGAATGTTTCATCAATAACTTGGAGCTTTTCCCTTGTTTGCTTTAATCTTTCTTCAACTAATCTTGTCCTTTCACTTAACAAACCATATCTTTTTGCAATATCTTGCATAAATATTTGTGTTTGCGGTTGTGCTGTTTTTTGAGATTTTCCTAAAAGTTCTCCCATTTTTCTCACTTAATTTTAAAACTACTAAAATTATATAATTAACTACTAATATAAATATAATGTGAAAACTGGCGAGGAGTGAGGTGAGTTGGTGAAAAAAGAACTAAAGTGTTTTGATTATGATGTAGAAAGAGAAGGAACAGAAATTAATTTAATTATAAACACAATAGGTTGCCCATTTTATCCATCATTAGAAGACAGCGAGATTTGCATGGAGAAAACAATTAATATCTTAATAGAAGTAGGCACAGTTACAACAATTGTTTTTCAAGCTGAGAGAAATTATATTTATCCATACCAACAAGTTAGACTTTTAAATGAAATTGCAAAAGCATATGTTTACTTTGTAAAAGAAAGAAAAATACTTGATAAAAAAGCACTTGGATTAGAAAGCTGCCCATCTGTTTATTCAGAAGCATTAGACATCATAAGAAGAATAATCCTTGAACAATTAAAAAGAGACCCGATTGGTGCATATGTTTCAGCAGTAAGAACACTTAGAGAAAAGAAAGCACAATTAGATATAAGAAAAGAAGAAAAAAAATGCTTAGAAAAATTCATAAAAGTACTTGAAGAAATTGTTGATTACTTAGGAAAAACCCAATTAATTAAACTAGCAAAGCCATATCTTGCTGGTTATAAAGTTGGTACAAGAGATTTGTACTTCAAATTCTTTGAACCATTGATAAGACCAAACTTTATGTTTACAAGATTACAAGCAGAGCCACCAACAATGGCAGAAGAAATAGAATCCTATGAAATTGGCAAAGAATTAAAGTCTTCTGTTTCAATCCTTAAGCTTCCAAATAAAGTTAGATTAAGATATCATATCTTGCCTCCAGAATTCCAACTAACAGAAGATGAGTACGTGCTTCTTGATGAAGCAAGACAAGTTATTGCAAGATACAAACCAAAAGAAGAGGAATTTATAGACCCAGAAAGAATGCGTTCTGTTTTCTTTAATATTGCAAAAGATTTAATTGCACAAATAGCAAGAGATAAGAAAATAGACATAAGTTATAGGAAAATAGAAAAGCTTTCAAAAATCCTTGTTAGGTTAACAGTTGGCTTTGGATTAATAGAAGTTCTTCTTGAAGACCCAAAGGTTGAAGATATTTACATAAACGCTCCAATTGGAAGAGTGCCAATCTTTATTAAACATTCAGATTATGGAGAGTGCGAAACAAACATCATTCCTCAAAGAAGAGAAGCAGAAGCATGGGCATCAAGATTTAGAATGATTTCTGGAAGACCTTTAGATGAAGCAAACCCTGTTTTAGACACAGAATTAATTGTTCCAGGTGTTGCAAGAGCAAGAACAGCAATTATTCAAAATCCGCTTAGTCCCGGAGGTTATGCTTTTGCATTTAGACAACACAGAGAAAGACCATGGACTCTTCCATTGTTCATGTACAATAAAACAATATCAAAAGAAGGCGCAGGACTTTTATCATTCTTAGTTGATGGTGCTCGTTCAATGTTAATTGCAGGAACAAGAGGTGCTGGAAAAACATCACTTCTTGGTGCCATAATGGTAGAAATTATGCGTAAGTTTAGGATAATTACTGTTGAAGACACTCTTGAGCTTCCAGTTAGATATCTTAAAAACATAGGGTATAACATTCTTTCAATGAAAGTTCGTTCTGCAATTGTGGGAGAAAAAGCAGAACTTTCAGCAGAGGATGGAATAAGAACATCCTTGCGTTTAGGTGATTCTGCATTAATTGTTGGAGAAGTAAGAAGCACAGAAGCAAAAGCACTTTACGAAGCAATGAGGGTTGGAGCATTAGCAAATGTTGTTGCAGGAACAATTCATGGAGATTCTCCATACGGTGTTTTTGATAGAGTTGTTAATGATATTGGTGTTCCAAGAACAAGTTTTAAAGCAACAGATATAATTGTAATTGCTGGAAAACTTAGAACACCAGACCAATTAAGAGAAATAAGAAGAACAACATATATAACAGAAGTAAGAAAAACATGGGAAGAAGACCCATTGCAAGAAGGTGGGTTCTTAAATCTTATGGAATATGATGCAAAAAAAGACAAGCTTCTTCCAACAAGAGATTTAGTTGAAGGAGAAACAGAAGTAATAAAATCAATTGCATCAAAAGTTAGGGATTGGGTTGGAAGATGGGATTTAGTTTGGGAAAACATCGTGCTTCGTTCTGACATAAAGCAAATGCTTGTCGACTATGCTGAAAAAACAGGAAGAATAACAGGACCAAGAGGATTGCTTGAAGCAGATTTTGTTGTTGAAGCAAACGACATGTTCCATAGAATTTTTGATAAGTTAAGAGAAGAAACAGGTTATCCTGAGTCAAAAGATGTTAAAAGAGAATTTGAAAATTGGCTTAAGAACAGAATTAAAAAAGGCGAAAGATATGAATGAGAAAGAAATTGCAAGAAAACTATACAAAGAGTATCTTTCTGAAAAACAAGAATATCCAGAGCTTTTAACAAGAGAATATAAAATTTTTATAAAAAGAAAAACAAAAGCAACAGAACTTTATGAAAAGCTTGCGCAATTTTCTGGAAAAATATTAAAATTAAAAGTTAATCCTCAAAAGAAAAAAGAAATTGATGAAATTTTTCAAAACTTTGATTACACAATTACTGCTGAAGATGCTCAAGCATTTACTATTTTATCAACCTTTTTCTTAATATTTCTTGGTGTGCTTTTTCTTCCAATTTCTATAATGCTTGGTGTTGCAATGTTTGCTTTTGCTGTTTTTGATTATTTTTATTTTTCTAATTACCCTCAAAGGCTTTTAAATTTAAGAAGAACAAAAGCATCCACAGAATTAATTCTTGCAATTTTATACATTGTTATTTATATGAAAAACGTTTCAAATCTTGAAGCAGCTATAAGGTTTGCAGCAGAAAACTTAGAAGGCCCATTAGCATATGATTTTAGAAAAATACTTTGGGATGTATCAGCAAAGAAATATACAAGTATAAAAGAAGCTCTTGATGAGTACTTAAAGCAATGGAAACCATATAATGAGGCATTTGTTGATGCATTTTACTTAATTGAAACCTCCCTTGTTCAAAGAACAGAGGAAAGAAGAATTAAAATGCTTGATTCAGCTCTTAAGAGAATACTTGATGGAACATATGAAACAATGGTGCATTATGTTAATAATTTAAGAACACCTGTCTCAGCTGTTTTCATGCTTGGTATAACACTCCCAATTATGGGGCTTGTCATACTTCCTCTTATTGGAGCATTTCTTGCTGGGATTATAACACCAATGTCTTTGTTTGTTTTTTATGATTTGCTTTTACCATTAGTTGTTATAATATTAATAATGCAAATCCTTTCAACAAGACCTGCTGCTTTTCCACAAATTAATCTTGAAGGACATCCTTTTGTTCCACCAAAGAATCATTTTTACTTTTTTGGTAAACCAGTTCATGCAGCAATTCCAGCTGCTTTGGTATTCTTTTTACTTAGCACACCATTTTTCCTTTACATGATATATCTTTATGGAGGACCACCAAACGAGCTTGATGTTTTGTTCTCGTTATTTTTTGTATTAGCAGTAGGATTGTCAATTGCTACTTATTCTAGGTTAGCTTCTGGAATAAGGGTTAAGATAAGAAAACAAATAAAAAGTGTTGAAAATGATTTTACTTATGCTGTTTTCCAAATAGCAAATAGACTTTCAGAAGGTGTGCCTGCTGAGATTGCAATGCTTAAAACAGCTGGTGTAATGAAAGAATCAAATGTTGCTCTTTTTATAAAGAGAATTGCAGATAATATGATAAAACTTGGAATGGATTTAAGAAGAGCAATTTTCGATAGAAAGTACGGCGCATTGGTTCTTTACCCATCTTCGTTAATTAAAAGTGTTATGAAAATCTTCATAGAATCAACAAAGAAATCTGAAAAGGTTGCAGCATCATCTTTAATGCACATAGCACAATATCTTCAGGCAGTTCATAGAATAGAGGAAAAAATAAAAGATGTTTTATCAGAAACACTTTCAACACTTAAATTTCAGACTTCTTTTATTGCTCCACTTATTGCTGGTATAGTTGTTGGTTTAACTTCTATGATTATGATAATTTTGTCTGTTCTTGGAGAAAAGATTTCAGCAATTGGACAAGCAGCAGAGGCTCCAGGAATGGCTGGTGGGCTTGGTGGCTCAATAGCTCTTGGTTTTTTTAGTATGTCAAATACAATTCCATTACCCCTTTTTCAAATAATTGTTGGCATTTACTTGGTTGAAATAGTTATAATATCAGCAATTCTTGCAAGCAAGATTGAATACGGAGATGATACAATTCAAGAATTGCACACAATTCAAAAGACAATGGTTATAGCAATAGTTATTTATTTCTTTGTTGCCTTAGGTGTAACAATTGCATTTGCTGGAATGGCTAAGGTTGCAATTGCACTTGGTGAATTTGCATGATTGGAAAAAAAGGAATAACAAGCACATTGCTGGTTTTAATAATTAGCAGCATTGCTGTTTCACTTCTTTTTTTAGGTGTTTTTAGTGCTTACAAATCTCTTGCAGAAGAAATTGGTGTTGAATTTACAAAGGTTTCTTTATCCCAAAAACCACATTATGGATACAAAAGCCAAATAATTATTGAAAGTGTTGATAGAGATGATATTAATCAAAGCAAGTGCATTAGTGAATGCGAAGGAAATCCCGCTTGT
>JAGGWW010000005.1 GCA_021163365.1 Nanobdellota archaeon | reverse complement strand
GTAAGAATGAGCAAATTGTTTTTGGTAAGGCATCAACTGTTGTAAAATGCTTAGTTTGTGGAAATGTTCTTGCAACACCAACTGGTGGAAAAGCAAAACTAAAAGCCCGTGTTCTTGAAGTGCTTGAGTAAACGATTGAATTAGCAAGAGCATTGCAATAGGGAAATCTTTATAATTTGCTTTTAAATTCATTATCCTATGTTTTTTAAAAAAGAAGGCATGCCTGAAAAAGGAGAACTTGTGCTTTGTACTGTAAAGAAGATTTTACCACATGCTGCGTTTGTATCTCTTGACGAGTATGAGAACTTAGAAGCAATGCTGCATGTTTCTGAGATATCGTCAAAATGGGTAAAAAACATAAAAGAACATTTAAGTGAAAACAAGAAAATTGTTTGTAAGGTTCTTGAAATAAAGCACAAAGGACACATAGATGTTTCATTAAAAAGAGTAACAAAGGCTGAAACAAAAAGAAAGTTAGAAGAGATTAAAACAGAGCTAAAGATGGAGAAACTTTTAGAGTTTATAGCAAAGAAGAATAAAGAAGATCCAAAGAAAGCACTTGAAAAGATAGGAAGAGTCATTGTTGATGAATTTGGTTCATTAGCAGAATTTTACAATGAAGTTAAAAAAGAAGGAGTTGAATTAATAGATGAGCTAACTCTTCCAAAAAAATGGAAGAATGAGCTAAAAACACAAATATCAGAACAGCTAAAATCTCAATTTGTAAAAATAAGAAAAGAGATTGAGCTTAAAAGTTTGGAAAGCGATGGAGTTATAAGATTAAGAAAGATATTTCAAGCAATTGACAAATTCGCTAAAAAAGAAGATGTGCCGCTTGAAATGAGATACATATCAGCACCAAGATACATGCTTGAAATCTCTGTAAGGGAGTTTAAGCAAGGTAAAACATTTTATGAAAAGTTGTTCAAGGAAATAGAAAAATTGTGCAAAAAAACAAATGTTGAATTTAAATTGATTGAACATGGTAAATAAAATAAAATATTGTGAAAAGTGCAAAAGGTACACATTGGAAGAAAAATGTCCAATTTGTGGAAACCAGACAATCTCAAAAGTTCCGCCAAGGTTTTCGCCAGTTGATAGAACTGGCAAATACAGAAGACAAATAAAAAAAGAATTGCTTAAAAAAGAGGGATTGCTATGAATGAAGATTTTATAATTAAAAGACATGGAAAAAAACCAAAGTTTAAAAAACCAATTTTAATAGAGGGATTTCCTGGTGTTGGAAATGTTGCAAGAATTGTTGTTGATTTCATGATATCAAAGTTAAAAGCAAAGAAGTTCATGGAGCTATACACATACTACTTTCCAAACTCAGTTTTTATGAATGAAGACCATTCAATTGAAATGCCAAAAGTTGAGTTTTACTATCATAAGAATCTAATTTTTGTGGTTGGTGATGCTCAACCCTCTGATGAGTATGCAAGCTACATTTTTTCAGAGAAATTGATTGAGATAGCTAAATCTCTTGGTGTAAAGGAAATTATAACACTTGGTGGAATAACATCAAGAGTTTACTCTCAAAACCCCATTGTTTATGGTGCATATACTGATGAAACTTATGTTAAAAAGCTTTCAAAAATAGGAGTGCATTTTGATAGAGGAAGCCCAATTGTTATAATAGGAGCTGCTGGATTGTTGCTTGGACTTGGAAAATTAAAAGGTATAAAAGGATTTTCACTTTTAGCAGAAACACCGGTTCAAACAAAATTTGGGTTTGCAGCTGCTAAATCAATTCTTGAAATTTTAATGAAATATCTAAATCTTAAATTCTCTATAAAAGAAATAGAGCAAGAAGTTAAGAACATTAGAAAGCTACCTTTAATTAAAAAGAAAGTTGTTAAAAAACCACAAACAAAACACCTTACATATATAGGATAAAATGAGAATCGTTGCTGATTTACACATCCACTCAAAGTATTCTCGTGCAACTAGTAAAAACATGGATTTAGACAACTTATCAAAACAAGCAAAAGTAAAGGGCATTCATGTTCTTGGAACAGGGGATTTCACACACCCAAAATGGTTCAAAGAGCTTAAAACAAAGCTTGTGCAGATTGATGACATTTACATTTACAACGACACATATTTTATTCCAAGTGTTGAGATATCCTCCATTTACAACCAAGATGGAAAGCTAAGGAAAATCCATAATGTTATTCTTTCCCCAAATCTTGAAATTGCAGAACAAATCACAGATGTTTTAAAAAAGCATGGAAGAGTGGACTATGATGGAAGGCCAATTTTTAACATTCCTTCTTATGAACTTGTTGAAATGGCTATGGAAATATCAAAAGATAATTTTGTTTTTCCAGCACATATTTGGACTCCATGGTTTTCTCTTTTTGGAAGCATGTCTGGATTTGATAAAATAGAAGACTGCTACAAAGACCAACTTAAGCACATCTATGCATTGGAAACTGGTTTAAGCAGCGACCCAGAAATGAATTGGAGAATTTCAAGCTTAGATAAGTTTGCTCTAATAAGCAACAGCGACTCACATTCACCTTGGCCAAATAGACTTGGAAGAGAAGCAAATGTGTTTGAGCTTGAGAAGCCATCTTATTTTCAAATTATTGATGCAATTAAAACAAAAGATAAAAGAAGGTTTCTTTTCACAATAGAAGTTGAACCTGCTTATGGCAAATATCATTTTGATGGGCATAGAGAATGTGGTGTTGTTATGAGCCCAAAAGAAGCAATTGCTAAAAACAACATATGCCCTGTGTGTGGAAAACCCCTTACATTGGGTGTTTTACATAGGGTTGAAGAACTTGCAGACAGACAACCAGGTTTTGTTCCAAAAAATGCAATACCATTTAAAAAACTTCTTCCACTTCAAGAGATAATCTCGCTTATCTACAGCTCAGGAATTCAAACGCAAACTGTTTTAAAAATTTATAAAAAACTAATAAACGCTTTTGGAAATGAGCTAAATGTTTTGTTAAATGCTTCAGAATCTGCATTAAAAGAGGTTGTTGATGAAAGATTAGCAAAAGCAATTGTATTAAATCGTGAAGAAAAAATAAATGTGAAACCAGGATACGATGGTGTTTATGGAAAACCACAGATTGAAGAAGAACTAAAAATTAAAAAGCAAAAAACTCTTGGTGAGTTTTAATGAATGTTGGAATATCAACGGTGTGTGTTGGAGACGACATTTTAAGAGCAATTGAAGTCGCAAAAAAATTTAATTGCAAATTTGTTCAATGGACGATTAAAAATTTCCCAAGTAGAAATCTTATTAGGAAAGTGAAAAAAGAAAAAAAAGTGAAATTTATTCTTCATCCAATTTTTGATTTAGATAAGCCACTAAAAATTTTAAATCTCATGCAGGAAATAAATTCAAAATTACTAATTGTTCATTTAAGAAAAAAAGATTTGAAGGATATTAAAAGGATGCAAAGATTCTTTGAATCAAAAGGTATAACATTAGCTGTTGAAAATTCTCATTTAAAAGACAAATATTTTTCAATAAAAGATTTTAAAAATTTAACAAAGGAGATGCCAAATGTTAAAATAGTTTTAGACATAAATCATGCAAGAGAATGTAATGTAAGAATATGTAAATTTTATGAAAAATTTAAAAAATACATTGTTGCATTTCATGTAAGTGATACAATTGTTGGAAAGGGATATCACCTTCCGATTGGATATGGAAAAACAAATTTTAAGAAGCTTAGAAATATCTTTGAAGAAAGCAAAGACAAAATTTTCATCTTAGAAATACGCTCAATATACGAAGATAAAATTGGAGATTCATTGGATAGAATTAAAAAATGGTTAGCTCTTTAACAATTTTCTAAGCTTATCTTCCTCTTAATTCAACGTTGATTGTTGCAACGTCAACGCAATAACCATAATCAGCTTCACTGTTTAGTGTGTAAACATTTAAACCATCTTGAAATGCATCTGGGTTTTTCACATTAAGCACAATCCTTGAATAAAGCTCTTTACCCTGAACAAGCTTAAGCAAATATTTATAATCTCCAGCCTCGCTTGCTTTTATTTCTAAATACTTTCCATCATCT
The DNA here is from genome assembly GCA_021163365.1 of Nanobdellota archaeon. GTDB lineage: Archaea > Nanobdellota > Nanobdellia > CSSed11-243R1 > CSSed11-243R1 > JAGGWW01. The sequence goes on along the minus strand of JAGGWW010000005.1, from coordinate 6,622 downwards.
GAAAGCCAGTTGTCAAGCTGTTCTTTACTAAGCTCTCCAAATTTTATTATTTCTACATTATCTCCAGATAAATTAAATGAAAGCTTCTTTAAGGTATTAATTGCCAAGCCATTAGAGTATTTACGATAATCAACCCAACCAGGTCCTATGTTTCTTGTATATACTGCTATAACCATGTTGTTTATACTTGGGTCAGCAACATTGCATTCACCATTAGTTTTATTACAAATAACCCTCATAGCACCAGCATTGTATGTGAATTTAAGGAAATCGCCAGATGAATAGTAATTTGGAGCAGGTATAACATCATTATATGTTTCTGGAATAAATATGAGTTCAGTATATCCTTTTGAAACAGAATCAAAACAAATTCTAATTGTTGTTGGGCATTTTATAATCTCACTTGTTCCTAAAACAGGGGCTCTAACTGTCCATGAAAAAAACTGCTCGCCATTTGGAGCAATGTCATATTTATCTGTTTCTTCTGATTCTAAGCATCCAATTAAAAAACCTGTTGCATTAAAAATATCTCTGCTTCCCACGTTTTTTAATCTTAAGCCAATTTGAGCGCTTTGTCCAGAAACTAGAACTAAGTTGTTTGTTTCCTTACCATTTATTAATATGGTTGCATTAAGTGTTCCTGTTGAAACTTCCTCTGTTTTTTTCTCTTTATTACCACCTATACATCCAAGAAATAGAACTAAAGAAAACAATAAAAAAAACGCAAAGATTTTTTTATCCATTTAGTTCACCTTAACATTGTTGTCCTGCTGGGCAAACAGTAATTGTTCCAATGTCTACATCATAGCAATACGTGTATTCAATCTTTCCATTTATTCTTTCTATTTCAATTGTGTCTGTTGTTGCACCACTATCTAATGCAATATTAACTTTTGCTGTTAATCCATTTCCAATTGCAAGTTCATTTGATAATATGTCACAATCAGTATCTCCACTTGCTGGAATTGATGTTGTTGATTCATCACCACACTTTGCATAGCTTACGCCATATGAATCAATAAGCCCATCTGTTGATGCACTAATTTCTATTTTCTTAATTTCTTTAATCTTACCTTGCCATGTATTTTGAATGTTTAATGAACCAGCAAGTTTTGTATCTCCGCTTTCTTTAATGAAAATCCTGTCTAAGCCAACTTCTGATACTTCTAAAGGACCTGTTGAACATCCACTTTGTAATTGAACTTCTTCTGCTGCTAAATCTCTTGGAACAATTGCTGTGTCAAAGTAAAAGTCTGTTGTATAATCAAAACAAATCTCTGCTGTTGGAGTAATTGTTTGTTTTATTTCTGTGTCTGGTGTTGAAATAGTCCATATAACTGGAAACTCTTGATTAGCAACTATTGTACCAACATCCACTGTTTCTGCTCCACTATATCCTGTTTTTGGTATTCCTTCAAGTTTTGCAACAACGTTTTCCATGTCTTTTTCAAAAATGTTCTTTATACGCAAGTCAATAGTTACCACACCACCAGCAACAACAGTTTGTGGATTAACTTTTAATGTATATCCCTCTCCACTTGGTGTTTCTTCTTCTTTTTCACCACCAATGCAACCAAACACAAATGCTAAAGCAAACATTGCTGCCAAAAAAACCATTGTTTTCTTCATTTTTTACCCTCCTTTTATATACCTCTTAAAGGATATACAGTAATATATTCTTTACCCTCTATGAAATATCTATAACCAACATATACCTTAAATGGATAAATCTTTAAAGGAATGTTTCTATCACGAAGTTCTTTTTTAACTTCTCCTTTAAGCACCATTGGTGCATTTATTGTAAAGCTTTCTACAAAGTCTTCTCTTTTTATAACTTTAACAAGCAATCTATCTTGATTTATTTTCTCGTCTTTAAATATTTCATTAATCCAATCTTTGCAATTCTCTTCGCCAATTCCTGTTCTACAATTTACTTCCTTTGTAACAGCTCCAACACCAGGTTGATATTCTGTTACATTTATCTTGCCATTCCATTTGTTCCATTCTTTCCAACCATAAGCATTAAGCACATCTTCCTGAGGTTTAATATCTTGTGGATACTCAAGTATGACAATTACATCAGAAATCGGGAAACCATGTCCTTTGTTTTCAACAAGATAACTTAAAACAAAGCTAAAATCTTTTTCTGGATTATCACTACCTGGCTGATAATCAAATGCAAATAAAATTGGCTGCTGGGTGATTGATTTAAATCTTATTTCACCTGCAGTGCTTGCAGATTCTCCTTGAATAAGATATTCTTCTCCAGCTTGTCTTCTTCTAAGCATTTCATTTTGAGACATAAACACAACACTTTGATGGAAATTAACATGATAATCATATTCAACATCATAGTAAATTGGATGCTTTAAAGCAATATCTGAGATTTCATTTACACTTGGTGCTTTTAATCTCCAAAACACATCAAGTTCTTCTCCTGGGAAAAGCTTAACTGTACCTCTTGTTCTATATGGTAAATTCTTATCTAAGTCAAGAAAACCATTGCAATTATCCAAACTTCTGTTTCTTGAAGGTTCGCTTATTTCATTACCACACTCAACTAATTTAAATGGTTTAACATTATCAAGGGAAATGTAAACATTTCTTGCCCCTTCCCCACCTAAGTTGCTTCTCACAGTTAAAGAAATATAACCATCAAGCCCTGGATGAAGCTCATCTATTTTTAATGTTCCAACAACACCAACACCTTCTTCAACATCTAGTTTTGTTTCATTTGTTTCGGTTTCTTGTCCAATGCATCCAAAACTAAAAGCTAAGAAAATCAAGCTTACAATTAAGATAATTGCTTTTGCTTTCATTTAAATCACTTTGAAACGCACCAGTCTCCTTGCCCTTCAACACAATATGCTTTAAGTGTTATTGGAGCTGATTGAACAGTATATGGATAAACAGCTACTGAGGTTATATAATTAGTTACACGATTTTCATTTGTTTGGATTTTTCCTGGCAAATTAAGTGTGCATGTGAAAACATTAAATTCTTGTGTTAATGAATTTGTTGCACAAACATGATATTCATTTGAAGCAAGAATTTCATCACAAATCCAATCAAAAACTTCTTCTGCATTTGGTGCATAAACAGGTATTAATGTTTTCCTTATAACACTATTTTCAGAACACCATATTTCTTTTAAAGCACTGTCGCATAAAACACAAACAGAGCTTCCTTCAGCAAAGGATAAAGTATCACACTTTGATTTAACTTCTGTTTTTGAATATCCATCGCAATTGTCTCCAGTGCATTCTCTTACAATTAACATGTTTTCTCTATATGTTGATGGGATACATCTTCCAAAATCATGCGGTGTAATAATAAATAAAAATGGATTTTTGTCAGATGGTATTTTTCCTTTTCCAACATTTTGCCATCTCATTAATAAGCCAGCTTGCTTAACGCTGTCAAAAATTGGTTGGTCACCTATGTCCATATCAATTGTAACAGCAGTTCCAGCCCTATAAATTGCCCCAGTTGGTTTTTGTCTTAAAACATTGTTTTTAATAAGCAAAACACCGTAATCTTCTTTTATTCTTTCAACAGCAAGCCTTGATGCAGTTGGATAATATGTTGATGCTTTTGCAACAACTTGAATGTTTCCAATTTGTGTGTTTGCAATAAGCTTTCCACCGTGAGCAATATCTGCAATGCATTTTCCATCTAATTTACCAGCTGAAAAAACAATTTCTTTTGATGAAAATGGTGGAATATCGTAAACATGACACATTATTTTTCCATTTTTTTCATCACAATTTTGCCCAAGTTCTTCAAATTTTAAACACCCAGTATATGGGCTTAATAATTCAAGAGAAACATCAACTTTTGAAATCTTTGAACTCCCAAGGTTTTCAACTGTTACAATAAATGTTAAAGCAGGCTGGTCAAGCAAAACTTTGTCTAAAGTACCTCTTATGCTTACATCAATTGCTTGATTTGGTGGGGGTGTTTTTGTTGTTGTTTGAACTTCTTCAAACTCACCACCAGTTGGAGAAATACCAAATGGATTTTTAACAAGGTTCATAAAGTTTTTAACAGCATATGAATCAAATATGGCACTTATCCCTCTGCCCATTCTTGAACCAGCACCTGTTAAAACTGCTTGCCCACCACCAATTTTTATAAACCAAACAAAGCCTATTGCAACTAAACCAAGTATTAATAAGACTACAAATATTGATTCTGTTTCTGGCATATGGATATGCGGAGCGATTACTATGAGAACAAGTCCTAATAAAGCTATTACAAGAAACATTAATCCCATGAAAAAGCCGAGTATTATTCCTGCTATGAATAAAAGAAAGCCAGCTGCTCTAAATATGTCTTCTCCAGAAATGCCACCACCAGATATTCTTCCTGCACCTCTACCTGTAAATGCTTTTTTGTACTCTTCTTCTAATTCTTTTTTTTCCTCTTCTTCTATATTCTTAATTTCATTTTCATCGTTGTTCTCCATTTACTCACCCAAGATAATCATAAATCCACTTAGCCTGTATCTTCCAGTTGGGGAGTATAAGATTATGTTGTTTCCAAATTCACTTAAATACTCTTTATCAAGCTTTACATAAGCCCATGCTCCAGAAACAACATCCTCATGATTAAAGTAATACATTGGACCGTTATTTCCTATTTTTGCATATATGTATCCTGGTTTAATAACCTTGCTAACTCTTATTGCAAGTATTATGTCTTTTCCGGATTCCAAGTCTTCTTTTGGGATGTCAAATGAATAAACTTTTTTTGCTGATGGTGTTGCAACAGCAACAAATTCTATTTTAACATTAGTTAAATTATAAACACCGCCTTTTTCTGTTTCAAATGTTATTGTGTTTTCTCCAAGATGTATGTTGCTGTCATCAAATCTAACAGAGGTTGAAAATGCTTGCCATGCTGAAACTTCTCCTTTGAAAATTGTTTTATTATTTATTTTTATAATAAGTTGCCCTTCTGGAACAACTTCTGTTGGTGTAAATGAGATTCTTACTTCATTTCCACCCAAATTTGTTTGTCCAAGGGAAACATATCTATTTACTTGTGTAAATTCTGGGTCATAGAACACCTGAACAAGTTCTACTTTTGCTTCTATTGAGCTTGAACTCCAAAATGCACCTTTATGCTTTAATTCCACATTTATTGGGTTTTCTTGTTTAAGCAAAGAGATAGGTATTCTAACATTTAGCAATCCAACACCAACTGCTTTTTCTAAAATCTTTGAATTATTTAGATAAACAACTAAGTAAGGCGAACCTTTTACAGAGGTAATGTTAAATCTTAAAATAATTTCTTTTGTGTTTTCTAAGTTTAAGTTGTTTGCTGCAAAATATGATGAATCAGAGGAAATAACATTTGCTCTTAGTTGGATGTCCCTTGAATCTAAAATTTTTTCTTTTGCAGGGTAAGAAAGATAAACATCATCCATTTTAAATTCAAAAACACTTTCTCCTGAGGACTTTCCTATTTCTGCTACTTCTCCGCTGCTAAAGATTACTTTTGTGCTTCCTCCAAGGGGTGATTTTGTTACATTTGTTTCATTAGGAACTTCAATTCCTAAAAACTTAGCTCTTTCACTTGCATTTACAAGCACAAGATAGATTATAAGTAATACTGCCATAGTTAGCAAGATTGCAGGAACCGCATATTGTGCTTTCTTTGCCATTTTCATCACTCTAATTTAAACAAATTTATAATTAAAAAAGCTTATTATATCCTTAGCTTAGCTCATATTCAATAGAATCTTTAATCCATAAATCATTTTTTGCCCCATTGAATTCCATAATGATTTTATTTCCTTCTTGGAAAATATCTGAAAGTTTAATCTCATCATATAACCTTAAACTTTCTACTTCCTTTTCTCCATCGAATAAAACAGCCTTTTGCTTTTTTCCTTCTTTAGCTACAAAACCAACAACACCAGAAACAATCTTTAATCCCCAAAGAAGCTCAATTTTATCATATAAAGAACTTTTCTTCTCTTGCACACCATTGAATTTAATAACTCTTTCTTTATCCCCATCCTTAGTTGCATAATAAGCAACCCCATCTTTAACTTGAAAATTCCATATACTATTATACAACCCACTCTTAACTTCTCCCCCATCTAATCTAACAACTCTCTGCTTATCTCCTTCTCTTGCCTCAAAATAAGCAACCCCATCTTTAACTTTTAAAATATCTACCCAATCATACAACCCACTCTTAACTTCTCCCCCATCTAATCTAACAACTCTCCACTTATCTCCTTCTCTTGCCTCAAAATAAGCAACCCCATCTTCAATTTGCAACTTCAACACATCGTTGTATTCACTACTAAGAACCTTGCCCTCTAAGTTAGCAACAAATTTTTTGCCCTCTTTCTCAAGTATTGCATAATTTTCTTGCTCTTCATTTACTCTAAAAACATCAGGAGTATTTGGAAGAATAAATCCTTCTCCATTATGGTTCATAACTTTATACCAGTCCCCAAACTTCTCAAGCTCCAAATACTCATAAGTATCTTTTCCGTTTGAGATTATCCCCTTATCCCTATCAATTTTCCAGCCTTCTATCAAATCTTCTAACTCTCCTGTTTCTTCTTCAAGTAAAGCGTTAATATTCAACATACCACCTTTTT
>JAGGWW010000027.1 GCA_021163365.1 Nanobdellota archaeon | reverse complement strand
GATTATCTTAATGTTGATTATAAATGGTATGTTAATGGAAAAATTCTTAAAAGAAGATTAGAAATTCCTTTGGGTAGCACAAAAGCATATTCTTTATCAATTAAAAACAACACGCTTGCGATTGGCAAATCTGAAACAAATAGTTATTGCACTGGAAGACCTTATCCATGCTCTCATTATGGAGATGCCTTTTCATGTAATAATGCTGGATGTAGATGGACTTTTAGTAGAGGATGTACAGGGAGTCCCTTCCCATGTGGTCTTTATGACTCGATGATATCTTGTAAATCCCATGGATGTAGCTGGGTTACTTCAACAACATCAACAGTAGAACTTCACAATCTTTCTGTTGTTTATGCGAGGGAAAAAATAAATGCGTCTTCTTTAATTAACTACTTTTATGCACCATCTTCTATTGAAGTAACTGGCATTGCTTTTGGTAAGAATGACATAATATGGCTTTCGCAAGGGAATACTATCTATGCAGTTAATCTTTCATCTTCATTACAAAAACATCTGGGGCAAGTAATTAGTAGTTTTTCTGTTCCAACCACAATATACGATATTTCATATGGAAATAATAGTTTGTGGATTGCTTCTGATAAAATATATAGGGTTGCTGAAAATGGAACGATTTTAAAAGAATATGATATTTACACATCAACAATATCGTATTTCAATGGTTCTTTAATTATAAGTGATAATTCTAAAGGAGAATTTTTAGAATTTAATTTAAAAGATAATTCGACAAGCCACTTTGCTAATTTTTCAGCTAATTATCCAGTTGCCTCATATGTTGATGGATATGTTTGGAGTGTTGTTAATGCACCGGTTGGTTTACCTTCAATGAATTATGTGTATAAAACTCCAAAGAAAGATAATGTCTTAGAATCATGGGAGTATCACTCTGAGATTGTTTCTCAAGTTAATGTTAGTGATAACTATGGTGGTTATGATGTTAAGAATTCAACTGTTGTTGAACCTATTTTAGAAGATAAAGATGGGGACGGCTATTATATAAGTAATCTTCAACCATATGGTGACATTGTTTATGATTTTAATGACAATAATCCAACAGCTTATCCTGGCGCACCTGAACTTTGTTATGATGGTGTTGATAATGATGGTGATGGAAAGATTGATTCCTTTGACCCAGATTGCTTTAAAGGTATAAGAGCAACTATTAAACCGGAATTTAGATGCATGAATGGTGTCTCATTTTATTATGTGGACATACTTCCATTTGGAGAGGAAAAAGACTTTACTGATGTCTTTTGTAATGATTTGGAAATTGATAAGCTTAAGTCAAGCTCATTTATTAGTAAGTTGAATATTAACATAAGTGAATCAAGTGATGAATATAATAAGTTTGATGAATCATTTGTTTTCTATAAATCCTTTGATGTTGGATTCACAAATTATGTTGATGTTGTTCTTGTTTTAAGGGTTAATAAGGATTGGATTTTTGAAAACAAGGTTGCTCCTTCAAGTATTAAAATCTATGGTTTAGAAAATGGAGCTTTAAAAGAAATTAAGACTGTTGTTGTAAATAGTAACGATGAATTTTATTTCTATGAAACACCATATAACCCAATAATCAAAAAATATTATGTTTATGGGAAGCCTGGCGTTGATTTCTGGTTTGTTCTTGACACTATTCAGAAATATTATCATAATGAAATAAGTTTCTCAGAAGTTGTTGATGTTATTGACTTGTACTATAGTTAAGATTATAAAATATTAGATTATAATCATGATTATGAAAAAGCTTGTATTTTTTGCACTTATGTTCTTTATGTTTTCTATTGCTTATTCTAAGGTGAGTGTTCAAACAAATATTCCAGAAAGATTGACTTATAAGGTTCCAGTTAATATGATTATTAACATATCTTCTGATTCACAAAAATATGATGTTGCTTTAATAACTCCTATTGGCTGGGATGTTATTTGGTATAATGTTTCAACATCTTCTGGTTTTGATAAAAAGGACTCACTTTATCTTGGGCAAGAATCAACTGTTTTTAGATGGATTTTTAGAAATGTGAGCGAAAAAAATGTATACATAAACCTTAGTTTTGTTCCTCTTTCAACAGGCGAGTTTAAGGTTTATGTTTTGTGGACATATCCTGGCGGTTTTTCTTCAAAGGAGTTTAAGGTTAGTTTAACTCCTGTTTGTGGAAATTATATATGTGAACCTGGAGAAAGCGTTTTTATATGCCCAATTGACTGCGGCTTGTTTAGCAAGACATTTCTTGTCCTCATTCTTATAGCAGCAACATTTATTGTTGTTTCAGGCGTTCTATATCAAGAATATATTAAGTATAAGGTGAGGAGAAGATGATGGTGTATCTATGGCTTTTTTTGCTTTTGTTAGCAACTGTTATTTTAATTTCTTCTTTGTATTACAGAGAGTTTTTAAAGCTTAAAAAGAAAAAAAGGAGAAAAAACAAAAAGAAAAAGAGAAGCAAAGTTTAAATTCATCATTTTTCTTTATTTTATTGGAAAAAAGTTTATAAAATAACAATGTATTAACTTAATAGTGATTAACATGAATTGGAAGTTTGGTTTAGCAGCATTTTTAGTAGCAATCGCTATAATTGGCTCTATTTTCTTTGTCTCAGATGGCTTTATTTATGGAAGTGTTGTTAAAGAATTAAAAACTCCAGTTAAAAAGCCAAAAACAGGAGCAACTGTTGAAGAGGTTATTAAAGAAATTCCAAAACCAGAAGAATCAAAAGAACAACCTATTGAAGAACAACCAAGTGAAACTCAAACTCCCACTGAGAATCAAACTATAGAAAATCAAACAAAAGAAGCTCTTTTTTCAATTCAGTCTGTTTCAATAACATCATGTTCAAACCTAACATCTGCAAATACTGTTTATGCTTTATCTAATGATATATATGGGGTTCAATCAGGAAGAGATATCTGCATAGACATACAAGCTGATAACATTACGTTAGATTGCCAGGGACACACATTATCTTATAATGATTCATCAGGCACAGATGGAATATACTTATCTGGCAGACAAAATATTACAATTAAAAACTGTGTTGTAAGCGATTATGATTAT
>JAGGWW010000040.1 GCA_021163365.1 Nanobdellota archaeon | reverse complement strand
TTTGTAGCTAATAGTGGAGAAAAGAAAAAGGTTGTTTTATTTGATGGGAAAAACGAAATGGGTTGCAAGTTTTATGACGAAATCTATGATTTGATGTTAAAAGATGGCATTGCTGCTTTTAGAGCTAAAGAAGGAGATAAATGGAAAGCTGTTATATTTGATGGTGAAAAAGAAAAAGAAAGCGAATTAAATGACGACCTTGAACTTTTGGATTTTGAGAATGGTGTTTTAAAGTTTAGATATAAAAATTGGGAATATAGCTCCCTTTCATTTTAAAAAGCTTTCTTCAAACCCTTTTCTAAAGAAAAGCGTTTACGGAAAAGGCTTCTTTGGTAAAGCTTTCTTTTTAAGAAAGGTTTGGTGATAGGAACCCGCTGGAGGTTCCTATGTAGGAAAGATTTAAAAAGCCTAAAAAACACATAAATTCTTAATGGGACGAATTAGAACAACGTACATTAAAAGAAAATCAAGAGAAATATTAGAAAAATATAAAGACAAGTTTACAAAGGATTTCGAGCACAATAAAAAAGTGCTTGATGAAATAGCAGAAATTCCATCAAAGCAATTGAGAAACAAAATTGCTGGTTGCATAGTCCATTTAATAAAATCAATGGAGTCATGATACGGAGGTGCATAAAATGGCTGAAGGCGACAGCGTGGTATTTATTGGAAAAAAGCCATTTATGAATTACGTCACAGGAGTTGTAATGCAATTCAACTCCGGAGCAAAAGAAGTTACAGTGAAAGCAAGGGGAAAGTACATAAGTAGAGCAGTTGATGTAGCAGAAGTTGTAAGAAACAGATTTGTACAAGACGCAAAAATAAAGGATATAAAAATAAGCTCAGAAGAATTTGAAGGAGAAGAAGGAAAGAAAGTTAGAATATCCACAATAGAAATTGTTTTAAGCAAAGAGTAAACATTTCTTCTTTTTTATATTTTTGTTTTATAAAGCGATATTTCAATCTTTGGATTTTTAATTTCTTTGTCTCCATAATTGTAAAGCTCGAATCTTATTCTTCCTTCAAATCCCCCATCTATTAATGAAGATGGCAACACAAACAAATGATTATTTTTCCAATCAACCGAACCCCGAATAACTCCATAAATGTCTTTTGGAAATTTTACTGGAAGCGATTCAGTAACAACAAATTCTCTTGGTTTAATTACAAGATTTTCTAAATCAACTCTTTCTAAGTATTTATCCACACCGAATTCTTCAAGCTCTGACATGCTTTTTGGATAATCAACAATCTTATATTTAACAGGCTGCACAGGAATCTCAACCAATCCATCTTTTAATTTAATGTTATTTTCCTGAAAAATCTCTTCAATTAAATCTTCGTCAGTTACTCTATCAGATTTATGAAGAGTATAAAACCTACAAACCTTGTCATTTGGTTTAAGTTCTATGCTAAAATTAGTAAAACTATAAGGGACAACCATTTTATGTATCTCATTATTATAAATAAATTCATAAAAATCAACTTTTTGAAGAAAAACACCAAGTTGCGCAAGTCTGCTTCTTGTGCTAATAAACCAATGCCTGAGGTAGTTCTTACTAATTTCTTTTGCATATTCAGGAAGCTTTGCTTTAACCCTAAAGCACTTTCTTTCTTCACACATTTGTTCCAGGATTACTGCATCCCCTGTGACTATCATAATTTAATCTACATTCCAACAATTAATAAATCTTACTATTGAGTGGTAAATAATTTATTTATTAACCACCTCTCTGCAGAGATTTATGAACTTAATAGAAAAAATTACAAAGCATGTGAAAAAGAAAAAAGAGCTCTCATTAATTGATGATTCTTTTGTTGAAAAAATTGTAAAGGAGAAATTGGAAAAAAATCCAAAGCTAAAAAAATTTTTTGAAGAGCATGAAAAGCTAAACCGCTCTAAGAAATACAAAAATTTTATTAAGAAAATTAGAGCGCACTTAAGAAAAGTTTATGGTGTTTATTTATCTAAGGGGTTTGAAAAAAGAAATGAATTTTTTAAAAAAGGAGATTATTGCTCAATTTTAAAAACTCATCTTTCAACAAGGGAGAGATTTGAAATTTATCCAAAGCTTTACAAGGAGATTTGGAAAATTACAGGAAAACCAAAATCAATAATAGATTTAGCTTGCGGGATGAATCCATTTTCTTTTAAGTTCATGGGATTAAAAAATGTGAGGTATTTGGCAATTGATATATCTCCTGAGGATGTAAAGTTAATAAACAAATTCTTTAAAAAAGAGGGGATTAATGGAAAGGCAAAGCTTCTAGATTTATTAAAAATAGAACATTATAATATATTTAAACCATTTAAGGAATTTGATGTTGCATTTTTGTTTAAATCCCTAGACTCTCCAATAGTTAAAAGCAAAAAAATTGCTGAGCTTTTAATAAAAAAAGTTCCAGCAAAATGGGTTGTTGTTAGTTTCGCAACAAAAACAATTGGACAAAGGAAAATGAAAAAAGCAAACCGTGAGTGGATTAAAAAAATAGCTGAAAAACTTGGATATAAAGTAAAAGTATTAAACTTTGAAAATGAGGTATTTTATGTGATTAAAAAATGAAATTAAAATATGTTGATGTACATGCACATATGAATGAAGATATTTTCAACAAAGATAGAGACAAGATTCTTAAAGAGTGCGAAAATAAAGGAATCTTAGTAATAAACTGTAGTGGTGAACCAAAAGCAAATAGAGATTCTCTTAAACTTTTAAAATATCCAAATGTGAGGATATGCCTTGGAATTTATCCAATTCAAACAGCAGAAATGAAAGATAGTGAGTTCTTTAAAGAGCTTAATTTTATTGAGGAAAACAAAGATAAAATTGTTGGCATAGGAGAAGTTGGCTTAGATTTTTATTGGATAAAAGATGAAACAAAAAGATACTTACAAATGGAAAGATTCAAAGAAATAATCTGGTTAGCAAACAAACTTAGGTTGCCGTTAAATGTTCATTCAAGGGATGCTGAAAAACAAACAATTGCAATACTTTCAAAAATGGCACATGTACCTGTTGTACTTCACGCATTTAATGGTGATGTTAAGCTTGCAAAATTTGGAGCTTCTCAAGGGTTTTATTTTTCTATTCCTCCAAGCATTGTAAGAAGTAAAAGAAAACAAGAAATTGTTAAAGCATTACCAATAGAAAGAATTCTTACAGAAACAGATTCACCATATTTAGGACCAACAAGGGAAAGAAATGACCCAAGAAACATTCCTCTTGTAATTGAAAAAATTGCTGAAATAAAACAAATTGAAATTGAAGAAGCAAGAAAACAAATATTAAAAAACGTTGGAAATGTTTTTTTACTGTTCAATTAACTTAGAAAGATTCATTAAAAGCTTTTCTGGAGATTTTTCAACAATTATCCTACTTCCCTTCTTTTTACTTTTCTTAACAAGCTCTGGAAATTCTATTGCTAAACCTTCAACATCAAGTATGCCGATTGGTTTTAATTCATCGTAAGCAATTGTTAGCTCGTTTAGAGTTCCAATCCTTCCAGAAATTGCAACAACAGCGTCTGCTGAACGAATCATTATGACATTTCTTCCTTTCAAACCAAATCCTGTATAAACAATGAAATCAAAAACATCATCAGGAAAGCCATATCCGTTTATATGTTCATCGTAATTCGAAGCAGGAGAGATACCTATGACAAAACCACCTTCTTGCTTTGCAGCTTTTGCAGCTTCGTATGGTAAGTAAGGACACGCACCAGTTATAAGAGTGTATCCTCTTTTTGCAATCTCAATTCCAACCTCTCTTGCAAGATTTATTGCTTGATTATTTGTTTCTGATGCAGAGCCAATAACAGCAATTGCTTTTCTCATTTTATTACCTCAGCTAATTTTTTAACTCCATTAACAATGTCTTCATCACTTACATAACTAAAGTTAAGCCTCATAGAAGACTCACAGCCACCATAGTAACTAAAAGCCTTTCCTGGAACATATGCAACCCCTTTTTGAATTGCTTTTTCTAATAATTTTTCTGTATCCATACCTTCAAGCTTAAGCCAAATAAACATACCTCCTTGCGGCTTTGTCCATTTTGCATTTTCCATATAATCTTCCAAAGCTTTTAACATGATATCTCTCTTTTTTCCATAAACATTTATAGCATTTGAAACAACCTTTTGAATTATTCCGTTTTTAAGACATTCTGCTGCAACGTATTGCCCGTATGTTGTTGAGTGCAAATCAATATTTTGCTTGTAAAGTGCTAGTTTATCAATTATTCCTTCATGAGCAACAACCCAACCCAATCTAAAACCAGGAACAAAAATCTTTGAGAATGTTCCAAGATATATAACCCTATTGTTATCATCAAATGCTTTAATTGGTTTAACTTCATCGCCTTCGTATCTTAATTTGCTATATGGGTCATCTTCTATAACATAGAAGTCATATTCATTAGCTAAATCGACGAGCTTTTTTCTTTTGTTTTCGCTCATTGTTATTCCAGAAGGATTTTGAAATGTGGGGACAACGTAAATAAACTTTGGAACACCAAGCTTCTTCACTCTTTCTAATTCTTCTTCTAATAAATCAATATTCATACCGTCATCTTCAAGCTCAAAAGAAGTTACACTTGCATCTTTTAATTTTAATGGATTTATCATTCCAATATATGTTGGCTCTTCTAAGAATACTGGGTCTCCATCGTTTAAAAGTATTCGTGAAATAAGATAAAGCCCTTGCTGAGAGCCAGTTGTAATTAAAATATTATCAGCATTAGTATCAACATTAAATGTTTTCATCCAATTAACAAGCTCTTCTTTTAATTCATTTATTCCACCTGTGCTACTGTATTGAAATGCTTTTTTAAGATTAAGCTTGTTAACAATAGCATTGTACTCTTCTGGCAAAGGAAACACATCTGGATTTGGAAGCCCACCTGCAAGAGAAATAACATCTGAATGTGCATATCTTAAAAGCCTTCTTATATAATTTGTTTGACATCTTTTTGCTTCATCTGAAAACATTTTATCACCACCTCAAAAAACAAGCTCAACCAATTCTTCGTTTCCATCATAAACTTGCAATGGCTCGCTCCAGCCAAAAATGCCTTTTTCTTTTGCTTGTTTAACAACAGGTTCCCACAAAATTTCTCTTAAGCAAGGATATCCTTCTAAGATTATAGAAAGTCCTTTTGGTTCAACTAAGTGTCCGTCTTCAATCCTTAAAATCACATTTCCTTTCTCATCTGTTTGGATGTTATCAACAATAAATTCAATGTTGCTTTTTAAAAAGTTTTCAGCCCACTTCTTTGGGTTTTCATAAAATTTAAGAATCTCTTCAACATCAATGTCGTTTATATAATCCAAATCTTTTAATTCTCCTAAAAGTTCGCTGTCAAAATCTATTAAAGAGTTAACTTTTATTCCTTTATTTTCAAGAACTTGTTTTCCACCCATTCTTCTATCAATTACAACATAGTAATTCTCAATTACACCGCCATAGTTTCTTATTGCATCAATCCATTTTGAAGAACTCTTTCCCCTGTGTAACGCATCAGCAACATGAATAAATCTATCACCTTTGTTAATTTCTCCTATATAAGGCTCTTTTCCATGCTTTACCATAACATCTTTTCTAAAGATAACAGCCCTTTTTCCTAACTTGTATGCAACTGGTGTTGAGAATACAACATCTCTTGTAACACCACCAGAAACAACATCAATTTTATCTAACTCTTCTTCAACATCTTTAATTAAATAAACAAGTTTTTCAACCACATAGTTCCAAACCATTGGGTTGTTTATAACTCTTGAAACATCAAAGTACACTGGGCCTATTTTTCTAGAATCATAAATAAAAGGTTGAGACGTATCTATACTTATAGCTCCAACTTCAAAGAGTCCTTTAATTAATTTCTCATCCATAAGCACCCGTAGTAACTTAATAGTTATTACTTTAAATTATTTTCTGTTTCTTTCCAGAAGGAAGTCTTTTAAATTTAGCAAAATCTTGCATTTCTAAAATTTCATCATATGTGAAAACAGGACCATCAATACAAATCCTTCTTCCAGAACATTCACAGCTACCACAAAGCCCAATTCCACATTTCATATATCTTTCAAGAGAAAGCTCTATGTCTTTTGGTTCTACTCCAAGTTCAACAAGTTTTTCAGCAGCAATTTTCATCATTATTTCTGGTCCACAAATTGCAAACTTAGAATGTTGAGAAACTAAATCTTCTGTGATTAAATCAGTTACAAAACCATGATAACCATAAGAGCCGTCGTCTGTCGCGTAATAAACAACACAATCTTTTATTCCATGAATCAAATGTTCGTTATCTCTCGCACCATAAAGCAATGATTTAATAACAGCATTATTAATCAAATACAACATTGGAGCAATTCCCGAACCACCAGCTACTGCAAGATAATCCTTGTTACGGAAACCAACGCCAAGCGGCCCTTTGATGTAAACAAAATCTTTGGGTTTCATTTGAAAAAGTTTTTGTGTAAACTTCCCTCTTTTCTCAACAGTTATACTGTTTTTACTGCTTAAAGAAAAAGGTTTCTCTCCAATGCCTGGAATAAAAACCATGGCAAATTGGCCTGGAGACGATTCAATGGTTTCATCAAAGAAAAACGTTTTCATATATTTATTGTGTTCCACTATTTCATCAATTGTAAATCTTCTTTTAATCCACATAATTTACACCAACTATATCTTCAATTGAATTAACACCTATCTTCTTAAGAAGTGTTTCAATACCATCTCCCAAGGTATTAAAGAAATTTACTATCTCTACAGATGGTTTTGCTAATGCTGTTCCTATCTGAAACAAAGATGCTCCTGCTCTTGCATAAGAAATAATGTGCTCTGGCTTTGAAATTCCGCCGCAAGCAATTATACCAATCTTATCACCGAATTCTTTGTAAATCTCGTAAACCATTTTCATTGTAATTGGTCTAAGTACTTCTCCAGAAATCCCACCGAATCTGCCGCTTAAGTAAGAAAATCCACTTATTGGCTCTATGTCTAAACCTCTTATAGTGTTTCCACAACATATGTAATCAACATAATCTAAAATCCTTTCTGTGATTTCAAGATAGTCTTGAGCTGGAGAAAGTTTTGCAATAATTGGTTTGTTTGTTTTTTCTCTTACTGCTTTTAATATCTCTTGCGGATTTACCTTCTCAAGCACAGATTTTTCTCCTGGAATAAAATTTGGACAAGAAAGGTTTATCTCATGAGCAATGCAATACTTATCAAATCTTGCAACACTTCTTGCATAATCATCTGGTTTTTCACCGTAATGAGAAATTATCAAAGGTGTTTTTCCTTTGTATTCTTTTAATTCTTTCTCAAAATCATCTAGATTAGGCGAAGAAAGCCCAACCGAGTTCATCAAAATATCCCCATCTTGGTGAATTACTGGGTTTTCATTTCCGTTTCTTTCTTTTTGTCCTATCGACTTTGTTACCCATGCACCAACATTTACACCTAACTTTTCTAAGTATTCAAATACAGAGACAAAACTAAGAATTCCAGAAGCATTCATAAATGGTGGAGATATTTTTAATTCTTTGTAATACATTTAAACACCAAAGCTAAAAAGTAAAATAAAGATTTAAAGGTTTCTGCTTGTTATAAAGCTTAATTTAATAATTCTTCAATCGCAGCAGCTCTTGCTTGTAAATCCACACCATAGGTTTTCATATATTTTCTAAATTCTTCCATTGCTTCTTCATCTACAACTCGTGTTCCATCAGGTCCTTTAACTTCATTTTCAAAGAGGTAATTAACAGTTTCTGTTATTCCAAGTCCTGCATATACTGGAACCCCATACTCTTTCATAAATTTAAGAATAGCATCTTCTCCACCTTCGCCAGCATCAACTTGCTCTCTATCTACTCCGATTACCACACCTAAAAGATTTGTTTTAATCCCAAGTTGTTTTTCTGTAAACCTTACTTTTTTTATATGTTCAACTTTCGTTCTCATTGTTGTTCCAACATCATCTACAATTATCCAATTACAACCATCAAAGAACTCTTTTCCAACCCATAGCTTTTTTACTTTCGAAGCTTCGCCATGTGTCTTTGCTTCTTTTCTGTCATAGTTAAATCCAACAGTAATTCCAAACTCTAACTGAAGAGCAATTGCTGTAGCTTGTGCAATTGCACTTGCCTTGTACGAAGGTCCAGAAATAATATCTATGTTTTTTCCTTTATCAAAAAATTTTTCTTTGATTATATTTGCATAAAAAAGCCCAAGCTGGTAACTTAAATTCCCATTATTAAATCCACCCATGTTTACAAAATATGGTGTGGGTCTTCCATCTTTGAGAATCAATCCTTCTCCAAAGAATATTGCTCCTGTTTTTGCGAGTAATTCAGCAAACTTCTTTTGATAAGGCTTCATAAAAAACCACCTTCAAATTCTTTGTAACTAAACGGTTGTTACCTTAAATTATTTTCTATAAAGATTTTTATTCGATGGGATTTTACTATGCTTCATGACTGAGTTGATTGAATTTAGAGATGTTTGGAAAATATACAAGATGGGGAAAGTTGATGTGCCAGCTTTAAGAGGAATATCCTTTAAAATAAATAAAGGCGAGCTTGTTGGAATAGTTGGACCTTCTGGTTCTGGTAAATCAACATGTATGCATTTAATTGGTTCGTTAGACATACCAACAAAGGGCAAAGTGCTTATCAAAGGCAAAGATATAACAAAGTTTAGTGAAAGTGAATTAGCAACCCTTAGAGGAAAAGAAATAGGTTTTGTTTTTCAAACATTTAACTTAATACCATCACTTACAGCTTTAGAGAACGTCGAGCTTCCAATGGTTTTCCAAAACATAAAAGAAAATGAAAGAAGAAAAAGGGCAATAGAATTATTAAAAAAAGTTGGGCTTTCCCATAGAATAAATCACTTACCAGCAGAAATGAGTGGTGGAGAAAGACAAAGAGTTGCAATTGCAAGAGCTTTAGCAAATAATCCAGATATAATTCTAGCTGATGAGCCAACTGGAAACCTTGATTCAAAAACAGGAAAAGAAATAATGGATTTATTAATAAATCTAAATAAAGAGCACAGAAAAACAGTAATAATAGTAACGCATGACTTAAATATTGCAAAAGGACTTAAAAGATTGATTCATTTAAAAGATGGAAAAATAATTGGGGGTTAAATTATGAGAAAAGTGCTTTTATTTATCAGTTTAATTTTTGCTATAAGCATTGCAAATGCATATGCAAGTGGATTAACTGTTGAAATATCAAAATATGAACCATATCCAGCAGAGCCAGGAAAATATGTTGATGTCTGGATTAAGGTTCAAAACATAGGAAGCGATGATGCAGAAAATGTGTATGTAAAAATTCAGCCAAATTTTCCCTTCTCTATAGATGAACAATCAGAAAAAAACCTTGGAACAATAATAGGTGGTGAAGAAGTATTAACACGATTTAAAATAAGAGTTGATGAAAACGCTGTTCAAGGAGACAATTACTTAGATGTGGCTTACAAATACAATGGTTATGATTGGATAACTAAAAGAATCCCAATATTCATACAAACTCATGATTCCATTCTCTCAATAGAAAAAGTATACACAAAACCTGGAATATTAGAGCCTGGAAAAATTGCGAAATTATATCTTGTGTTAAAAAACCTTGCTGACTCTTTTCTAAGTGATATAAAAATAAAACTTGATATTGCAAACAGCTCATTGCCATTTGCACCAATAAATTCAACTTCAGAAAAAAGAATTTATTTATTGGAATCAAAAGAAAACGCAACACTTGTGTTTGATATTGTAACAAACCCAAGTGCTGAAAGTGGAATATATAAAATCCCAATTAGCATAGAGTATTCTGATAGCGTTGGAGAAAAATATGTTAGACAAGATATAGTAAGTTTAACTGTTGGTGGAAAACCGAGTATTGATGTACTATTAGATGAAACATCAATACTTAAACCTGGTGAGAGCGGCGATATAGAGGTAAGCATCATTAATAGTGGATTAATTGATGTTAAGTTCCTTAAGATAAAACTTCTTGATGGTGAGTATAAAAAATTATCAGCAGACACAATTTACATTGGAGACCTTGATTCTGACGATACAGATACTGTTAAATTTAAAATTTATGCGAATCCTACAAAAGAAAAGAAAACAACACTAAGGTTTTTGATTCACTACTATGATAAAAATAACAATGAGTATACAGAATACAGAAATTTAACACTTAACCTTTATTCAAGCTATGAGATATCAAAATACAACCTGCGGGAAAAACCAAGCTACGCAATTGTATTGTTAATAATAATTGCATTAGCGATTGGGTATTTCTTTTATAAAAGGAAAAGAAAATGATTAAAGATTTTTTAAGATTGTCAATCATAAACCTTAGGAAAAGAAAATTAAGGAGCTGGTTAACAATTCTAGGAATAATAATAGGAATTGGTGCTGTAGTTGCACTTATATCATTAAGCATAGGTTTAAACAAAGAAGTTGAAAGACAGCTTAAATCATTTGGCTCTGACAAACTTTTCATAACAACAAGGGGAACTGAATTTGGTCTTTCAACAACAGTTTCTTTAAAAGAAGACGATGTCGATGTTATAAGAAGAGTTGATGGTGTTGAGCTTGTTTCACATATCTTAATTCAAAAACTCCCTGTTAAATTCAAGGATGAAACAAAGATTGTCAGCATAATAGGTGTCCCTACTGATGAAGAAACAGAAAAACTCTTTGAAGAAGTGCAAGGATTTGAAATATCTGAAGGAAGGCAGTTAAAAAAATATGATAAGAATAAAGTAACTGTTGGTTATCTTCTTGGAAAAGGTGACATATTCTCAGAAGAAGTTGAAGTTAGAGACAAGTTAGAAATATTTGATAATAATTACAAAGTTGTTGGAGTGTATAAGCAAATAGGAAATAGACAAGATGATTCTTCAATAATAATGCCAATTAATGAATTAAGAAAGTTAAGTAATGTGGAAGATGATGTTACATTAATATTAGTAAAGGTAAAAGATGGCTATTCTCCAACAAGTGTTAAAGATGATGTTGAAACTGCCTTGAGAAAACATAAAAATCAAAAAGAAGGGCAAGAAACATTTGAGGTTAGAACAAGTGAAGATGTTTTAAGATTGATAAATAAGTTGTTTGGAACAATTCAAATTGTTTTAATAGGTATAGGTGCAATTTCCTTAATTGTTGGTTCTGTAGGTGTTATGAACACAATGTATATGTCTGTGTTAGAAAGAACAAAAGAAATTGGGATAATGAAAGCAATTGGTGCAAAGAACAAAGACATCATGTTAATATTTTTGCTTGAGTCTGGGATAATTGGTTTATTTGGGGGTTTATTTGGCATTGTTGTTGGAATTGGAATGGCAAAAGCTGTTGAATTCTTTGCATCAGCAACATTGTTTGTGCCATTAAAAGCGTACATTGGAATTGATTTAGTTATTGGCGCACTGCTTTTATCTTTTGGCATGGGAAGCCTTGCTGGAGTTTTACCAGCAAAAAAAGCTGCTGAATTAAAACCTGTTGATGCATTAAGATATGAGTAACTTTTAAAACTAACTAAATGTTAAGTTTAAGCAATGAGGCTAATAAAAGTTGTTGCAAGAAATGAAAAGGAAAAAAAAGAAATAGAAGAAATACTATCAAAGAAAAAAATAGTTTCATATCAAATTATAACAGGCAAGGGATTTTATAGTTTTGAAATACTTGCAACTGATGAAGAAAGCGGACACATTCTTGGAAGACTTGAAGAAAAAGGATTTGGCAAATCATTTGATAACTCTATTGTTGTTCTTGATGTTAGGGCATCTGTTCCTTCAAGAAAAAGAAAGGAGCTTGCTCCAAGAATTTCTGCTGAGGAGCTTGAAGAAGACATAAAAAAAGGCTCAACACTTGATTGGGTTTATTTAGGATTCATATCGTTAGCATCTATAATAATAGCTTTTGGGCTTCTTGGAAATAACGTCATTGTTGTAATTGGTGGCATGGTAATTGCACCTTTGCTATATCCAATTATTGGAAGCAGCTATTATTTGTTAAAAGGTAATTTAAGAAAACTAAGAAGAACACTCCACTCAGAAATTTGGGGGATGCTTCTTGCCATTCTTTGGGGTATAATAATTTCTGGAATTGTTAAAATATCAGAGTTAAACTCACTGCTTATAGGAAGAAGCACGCCTTCTGTTTTTGATATAGGAATAGCAATATTTTCTGGAGCAGCTGGTGCTTTAAGTGTTTCAACAAGAAATCTTGGAGAATTTAGTGGTGTTGCAATTGCTGTTGCATTAATCCCTCCAGCAGTTACAATAGGGCTTGGAATTGGAATGGGAAACCTCTTAATTTCAGTTGGAGCAGCTGGTGTTACGCTTATTAACGTAATTTGCGTACACATATCTTCCATACTTACATTTAGCATATTAGGATATGACACTAGCTAACTTCTTGTGTAATAACCTCTTATCTCCTTTTGTTTCATTAAACTTCGTGCGAACTTTTTTGCTTCAGAAAGAGTTGAAAATTGTTTTTTAAATAATCTTCTTTTATAATTTGCTAATTTTCTAAAGGGCTCAACGCAAAAGTGCTTTTTTGGTTTTTTATGCTTCCATATGTGGATAACATAATTCTTTTTAGAATAAGTAATAACTTCGTCGTTCTCAGCTATTTTTTTCCAGCCTTTTGGCAGCTTTCCCATAGCTATTTTTTAGAAGCTCATTGCTTTTATACTTTAGTTATATACGCGTCGAGGTGAATGTTAAAAACATTAAGTGTTAAATGAGATGTATCTATTAGCTTTTCTAAAGATATTGTTTTATCACGGTATAATATAAAATTAGCAAGAAGCAAGCGAGAAGCATAAACAACCAATTGTTTTCTCAACTCGTAGGAGTTCATATATTTTAGAAAAAGGAAATTGTATATAAATTTATTCAATTATCTCTATCTCAACATTGACATCTTTTGGCATTGGGATTCTCATAATCAATCTTAAAGCTCTTTCATCAACATCTAAGTCAAGCACTCTTTTATGAATCCTCATCTCCCATGTTTCAAAAAGTTCCCTTCCTCTGCCATCTGGAGAGGTTCTAACTGGAACCTTAAGTCTCTGGGTTGGAAGTGGAATTGGTCCAGAATATTTAACTTTGTTTCTTTCTGCAATCTCTATGATTTGAGAGATAATGCTATTGAGTTGTTCTGGACTTGTTGAACTTAATCTTATTCTTGCTGTTGGCATATTCAAACCTCCAGTTAATATTTAACATAAAAAGGGGTTTATAAAAGTTTCTTATTAAAAAGAAAACTAAGTTAAATCAAGATTACTATCAATTGGGAATTTCTTTTCAAAATTTTCATCTACTATTAAAAAGTATGGTTGGACTTGTCCTCCTGTAATTCTATAATGCGCAGCAACATGGGCTGCTAAATCTAATACATTATCTTCACTGAAACTTAATTCATGTAGGTTGTTGTCATTAGGAAAATCTTTAACTATAATCCCAAGCTTAATCTTGTAAGTTTTATGTCCTTTCAGAGGTATTTCCATTGAATCATCTAAACCTAAAGTACTTAAGACATCTTCTGGTTTTCCTTGTATTTTAAAAAAGAATCCACCAATAGGGTATCTCACATTTGCTACTGGGTCAAAATAAGGAACATTTGCATTTTTAAACAAATCTTCTATAGTCTCTATCATCATGTGTCTTATGAAAGTTGAGTAGATGTGTATTTTTTCTTCAAGTTCTTCAGCTCCTTTGTCAAAACATAAATTATTCAAATAACCAATAACTGCCATTTTATCATCTGTGATGTAAATTTTTTTCACACTTAAAAACATTTCTATCTTTGTTGTTTATGAGTGGTAACATTTACCACTGTTAAAACTTGCGTCTTAGCACCGATATCAAAAAACCCAAGTTTTCCCTTATGCTCAATTGGTTTTATTCTATTAACATCATCTAAAACAAACCCATAAACAGGGTATCTATTTGGCAAACGTATTGATAGGTGTTTTTCTTTATCCTTTAGGAATTCTTCCTCAGACTCATAAATGATTACATCAATCAAATTAGCATATCCTAGTAGATAGCCCCGAAGTAAGTTCTTTGCGCTAAACCCATAAGTTTCTAATGCAGACGTATCAACATTTCTTGATGCATGAATCAAAAAATATCCTCTGAATTTTGTATTCCAAGACCGAATTTCAATTGTTTTTCTTTTTTCTAAAATTAACTTTGCCCAAGGTTGCCTAATGGATAAAGCTTTCATTTTATCACTTCAACAAAAACAATCGAAAATAAAAAATGAAGAATCAGCGCTTCACAATGTCAATTGCGAATCCTGCGCCAACTGTTTCTCCCATGTCTCTAATTGCAAAGCTTGAAAGCTTTGGAATCTCGCTTCTCTTTTCTATTACCAATGGCTTTTGAGGTTCAAGCAC
>JAGGWW010000003.1 GCA_021163365.1 Nanobdellota archaeon | reverse complement strand
CCATAACTTTTTATTTAATTTCACTCTATGAAAAGCTGGAGGTGACAGATTGGAATACACAGAGGAAGAAAAAATTGTTTTAAATCATTTTTTCACAAACCTTGAGAAACCAGTTTTCTTTGTTAAAAACATGCATCCAGAAGTTTGGGCATTAATGCAAGCAATGTATTCTCGTTCTAAAAAAGGGCTTCGCCAGAATTTTCTTGAATTGCTAAAACAAGATGAAGAAAATTTTAAACAACTTGTTGAGGTTTTAAAAAATAAAGAGGCGCAGATAAAGATTGACAACGCAATAGATAAAGCAATTAAGTTTATGGATAAATGGGTTCTTGGATATGGGCATGCTTCTATTGCTGAAGGTGCAGTTGTTGGAATAGGTTTAGAAGGAGTTAGTATAATTGCAACAAAAGTAATTGAAGACAACAGGCTTTCCTCATTCATAGAAAAATCAACAAGGTATGTGCATTTTGATAGGAACTCTTTTTACATAGATGAGAAGCTTAAAAACTCTGAATTTGGAAAAGAAGTTGAAGATTTAATCAACGAACTTTTTGACTTTTATGAGAAGCTTCAGGAACCTGTGCTTGAATATGTTAAGAAAGTAGCACCATTAAAAGAGGGCGAGTCTCAAAAAGCTTGGGAAAGAGCTTGTGCTGCCAGGAGATTTGATGCAGTTAGGTATGTTTTACCAGCATGCACAAAAACAAGCTTAGGTTGGACTGTAAATGCTAGGCAATTGGCGCATGGAATTAAAAAAATGCTTTCTCATCCATTAAAAGAATTGCAAGTAATTGGAGAAATGTTAAAAGAAGAAGGTAAAAAAGTTCTACCCTCATTACTTAAGTACGCTGATAAGAATGAGTATATTTCAGAAACAAACAAACAAATGTTTCAATTAATTAAAAACTATAAATTTGAAGAAGGAGACAATGTACCTGTTAAATTAATTGCTCACACACCAGACATAGACAATTTAGTTGTTGCAAGCATTTTGTACAGATATTCAAATTCTCCGATGGACAAAATAATGGAAAAAGTAAAAAAGATGTCTAAAGAAGAAAAAGAAAAAATTTTTGACAAGTACTTAGAGAAAATGGGTCCGCACGATTGGCCACTTCGTGAATTAGAGCATGTTTACTTTACATGGGATATTTTAATGGACTTTGGTGCATTTAGAGATTTGCAAAGACATAGGATTTGCACCCAAACTCCGCAGCTAACAACAACATTTCATGGCTATTCAATTCCAAAAGACATAATTAATGCTGGGTTTGAAAAAGAGTTTCGTGAGATAATGGAAAAAGCAGACAAGTTGTTTAGGAAAATTTATGAAAAGTATCCTTATGAAGCGCAGTATATTGTGCCTCTTGCTTTTAAGAAAAGATATCTAATGACAGCGAATTTGCGTGAAATGTATCACATAGTAAAATTAAGAACAACACCCCAAGCGCATGAGTCTTACAGAAACATTGTGAGGCAAATGTACATAATCTTAAAAGAGAAGTTCCCACTTTTGACAAAGTACATGAGATGTAATATGACTGATGAAGAACTTGGAAGACTAAAAGCAGAACTTAGGCTCGAAGAGAAGATTAAGAAGGGTGAGATTTAGTTTTTTGTTTCTCTACTTGGATAATTTAATGCTATATTCCAAAGGTATATTGCTATAGGTCCATAGATAATTCCACAAGATAAAAGAGCTGACGTGATAGATACACCAACAAATTGTCCATGAATAAATGTTTGAATAAAAGTAGTATTTGATAATATCTGTGGAGACAATGTCGCTATATTGATTATCTGATTCGACAAGGAAGTGAATGTGGCTGCTCCAATAATCCATGTACCAGAGAGAATTGCCAATATTTGTGAAATTGAAAGAATATCCTCTTTGAATAATTTTCTTTGTTTACTTTTATAGTAATATCCATGATAGATTATTATCAGTGGTAACAACCCAATTGCTAAAAATATCGGTAGTACGAAATCCACATTCTCACCTACATCAAATCCCAAAAGTATCTTGGGTTATGCCATTTTGATTTAGTTTTTATGTGCATAAGTTCATGTTTTATAACTCGTCTTAAAAATTTACGATGATTATCAATACCATTTTTGCGAGCCCACCCCTTTTTCAAAATATTTCTATTTAAACGGATTATTCGCTTATTCAAGAAAGTAGCGGCTATCCACGATTTATAGTCCCTAAACTCTAATGAAATGTTCTCTTCTAAACCAAGACGTCGTCTTTCTATCTCAAAAAGTTTAAGAGCTTCTTTCTCAGTTATCACAGCTATCACCCAATATAACCGAACTAATAATATTGAATATTTCGTCTTCAACTTTTTTAAATTCGTTCAAATCCTTTATTGATTTTGATTTCGCTAGGGATTTTCCGATCGCTACTCTAAGCTCACTTTTGTCATTATCCAAGAACCTTCCTTTTCGTTTTATTTTGTTAGACAAGCTTAATATATTCGATAAATTTATTTTAATTCCTTTTGATTTCAAATATTTGTTGAGCATCAATCTTAACTTCTCTGAAAATTTCTTTTTATTTAATTCTTCTAGTTTATTCAACTCTTTTCCTGCCTTGTTAAGTTCGTCTATGAACGAATCAACACCTATGTGTCTAGTCACCCAACTTTCTTGAATTTTTATGAGTTTGTTATATATTTCTTTGTAAAGAGGATTGTTGAGTTTAGACTCTGCCGTATTCTTCAACTCATAAAACTTCGAAGCCGCTTCTGAAATTTTTGGTTTCTTGGTAGAGATTTCGATTTCCTTCTCAAACTTGAGCATTAGATCCTCTACTAAGGTGCTTTTATGGATCTCTTTAATTAAATCCTCCCAGAATGCCTTAACAAATCCTTTTTTATTTCTGCCTATCTGACTTATAAATCGCCTATAAAGCAAGAGTAGTATAGTTACTTCGCTCTTAAATTCTAATTTTCTGGGATCAGCCCCTAACGATTTGTATAAACTTATGGATTCTTTTATGGATTTAATTATCTTGCTTACATTACTATCAAAGGTGTACTTTATTGCAAAGTCACTTGCAACTTTATCTATGATGGTGAGATCAAACTGGTTGTTTTTTAGATCAGAGGCTAACTTAGATAAATCAAAATTGTACCCTCTTAATTTATCTTTGATAAATTGAATAGTGTCTTTTAATTCAGCAATATCTTTTGCAGGATCAGTGAATACATAACCCAAATCTTTTTTAATATCCTTTGCATCGCTCTCCGCAAGATACAAGTATTCACCAAGTGTCTTTTTTATATGATTGAATAACCCAACAATATCCACTATTAACCCCCTAGTCTTATTTTTCTCTCTTAAAGGTCTATTTGTTCTTGCTACAGCTTGTAGCAACTTATGATAGAACATTATTTTATCAACGTACATAACTTTAAGAATTGGCGCATCAAACCCTGTTAATAATTTATCTGTTACTACGATTACCCTTGGGTATTCTTTCTTCTTGAAGTTATCTTCTATTATCGCGTTAACCTTGTCCCAATCGCTCACTTTATATTTATTAATTAATTCCTCTTTGTAACTGTGGATTTCATCATTTTTCTCATTGTGCTCATAAGAGATTACTGTTTCAACTATTTCTTCAGGATAGCCTTTATCTTTGAACAATTCTCTAAGTTTCTTTGTATACCTCACACTTGCCAACCTACTGCTAGTTACAACCATTGCCTTAAATGCCCAATTTTCTGTGTCATTCTCTATATTATTCACAATGTACTCTGCAACCTTGGCTATCCTGTTTTGGTTTTCTAGTATCACTTTTAACCTTCTTATTTTATCCCTCAATTGTTTCTTTACTCTGCTTCTTCCAAGTTCTTTGAGCAATGCATCTAAGTCTTCATTTCCATACTTATCCTTAAGCTCGTTAAGAATTATTTTTATTTCATCTTCTGACAATGCAATTTTAACACCACCAACAATGTCTTTCTTCTCTTCAACTACCCTAACTGTAAGAGGTAATGTATACCCATCCTCTGTGGATTGTCTTATGAAATATACGTCTAAATAAAGTTCTCCTTCTTTTGGATATGCAAAATGGGTAAATGTATTGCGCTCGTTTTTGAACACGGGCGTCCCTGTGAACCCAATAAAAATTGCTTTTTTGAATATTTTCCTCATAGAAGCTCCTAAATCTCCATACTGGGTTCTATGTGCTTCGTCTATGAGAAGTAAGATTTCTTTCTTTTGTATAGTCTTATTAACTTTCAGCTCCCCTTCTTTGAACTTTTGAATTGTTGTTATTCTTATACCACTTTCACTTTCATAATTTTCTATAGTATCTTTAAGGTCCTTTATTGATTCTATTAGTTTAACTTTTATGCTGGACTTATTCTCTATGGATTCCAAAACACCAGCTAGTTGTCTCTGTAGCTCCCTTCTGTCTATTATAATAAATACTAATGGGTTTCTTTCCTCATTTGACTTTATGAAATTAAATGCGGTGAAGAACATCGTTAATGTTTTACCAGAACCTTGCCAATGCCAGACTAGTCCTTTATTTCTGTCGCTTTTATTCGCAATATATGTATTTGCTCTTTCTAAAATTTTTTTTGTCGCGAAGTATTGCATATATCTAGCTATGTACTTCTTTTTTTCGCTGTTGTCAGACTTAGAAAAGAATGTAAAGTTAGAGATGATATCAATTAACCTAGATGGGGTTAAGAGATCCAGTATATTTTCCTTATACTTATTGTGAACCTTAGTTTTCCACATTGTATAATCGGATGGGTTCTTTATAGAATCTCTTGGAAACACTGGTAAATAAACACCATGATCGTCTACTAGAGAAACACCAATTTGAACAAATTTGAACAACCCCTTTATCTCTTTTTGATACCTCATTAGTTGTGTCAAACCTTCATAGAATGGATTACCAATAAGAAACGTTGATTTTCCTTCAATTATAACAAGCGGAATACCGTTTACAAATAATAATATGTCTGGCCTGTCCACACCAATACTCGTTATTTTTTTAATTTCTTGTTCTCGAATATACACAAATTCATTATTCTCTATGGTTTCATCAATTAATTTAATTGTTATTGGTGTTGTTGTACCCCTTATCTTTAATGTAACATTAACACCAAATTTCAAATAATTGAGCAATTGTATTTCATCTGCCTGCTGAAGCATTAAGTATACTTGTTCTAAAATTTTATCTTCATATCCCTTGTAGTTTTCTAACTCATCTTTGTTTATTTCTCTTATTTTTTTCTCAAAGTTGTACTTTAGTAAGTAGTTAGTTAATTCTTGTGGTTTTAGTTCTACCCAACCGACTTCTTCTAACCTTTTACAAAATTTATCAAGCGATGTTTTTTCAATTTGTCTCATTTTTTACCTCTTCTAATTTTCTAAGTCTCTCTTCTAAAATAGACATCTTGTCTTTTAAAGCCTTAATTTCATCCTTATGTTTGTTTACTGCATGAAATAAATTTTTAAAATTTACAAAGGCGTATTGATTCAATCTCGAGAACATTGCATATAGTTTCTGGATGTGTCCGCGCAAGTCTTCCACGTTGAGCTTAGAGGATAGATATAACGCTCTTACATATTTACTTAGCCCATTTATGCTTTTCTTAAATTTACGATGGTCTAAAAAGTTTTTGACGCTCCCCGCTAGCGAGAAGCCATCTTTCACATGTTTACTCACCAAATCTACCACCCAAAATCTTTTTTACATCAACTCTTTTCCTTCCCGTCAACAAATCGTTCATTAAACCCTTTTTAATTCTTTCAAGTTTTTCCTTCCGCTTCCTTTCAAGTTCTAATTTTTTATCAACAGTTGAAAGAATTTCCGCGATTTTTTGTTGTTCTGTTTGATCTGGAAAAACAATTTCTTGTACATAAACTAAAGCCCTATTTAATCCTGGTGTTCCGGTGGCCATATTTAACCTAGATAGATTCAATGAGATTAATTTATAATAAAGCCATTTCAAATTTATCTTACTATCTTTAAGTTTAACAAAGTAAGTTGTATCTATCGGCCAAAAATCTTTTTCCGACCAAACAACCGTCCCAATTGTTCCTTTTCTTCCTACTATTATACCGGGTCCTTTTACTAGAAATCTAGAGTGGTAACCAACAACACCATTCGAACCATAAACCGGGTATGGCCCTCTCTTTCTTTCTCTTTCTGGTAGACCCTTACCATACTCTAAAGATATCTTTTCGCCTAATTTAACCTTAGTATCTTCCTTATTACTTAAAAGCTTCTTCATCAATCCCTTCTTCAACCTTTCAGTTTTTTCTATAATTTTATCGGCTTTCTCGATTGCTTCGTCTACAGTAGAAAGAACTTTTGCAATGGCTTTTTGTTCGGTGATTGGTGGGAGTGGAAGATTAATATGATCTAAAGACTTACTAGCATGTTTGATAATATCTCCGAACGAGTAAATTTTAATAATTCTTTGAATACGTTTACTATGCAGTACATAAT
>JAGGWW010000014.1 GCA_021163365.1 Nanobdellota archaeon | reverse complement strand
ACTTAAGGATTGTAAATGGTATGTGGTGTGTCCAATGAAAAGATTTTATGAACAAGGAAAATTGGATAAAAGGTGGATAGAATTGTATTGCAAGGGAGATTGGGAAAGTTGTATTCGTTATCAGATGGAAGAAAAAGGCAAGGCACACCCAGACTGGATGCTCCCTGATGGAACCTTAGATGAAAGATTGCATAAGGAGGTGGAGAAATGAAGGTTACTATTATTTATGATAATACTGCTTTTAAAAAAGATTTGCAAGCGGATTGGGGGTTCTCAGCACTTGTGGAAGTCAAAAAAAGAAAAATCCTTTTTGACACAGGAGCAAATGGAAAGATTTTGATTTCAAATATGCAAAAACTTAAACTTAACCCAGAAGAAATTGAAGATGTTTTTATTTCTCATCTTCACTGGGATCACATAGGTGGTCTTTCATCATTCCTTCAGTTGAATAACAAAGTGAGACTTTGGGTTCCTTCATATCTTCCTGAAGCAAAAGATGCAAGAGAGGTTATTGAAGTGAAAAAGCCAACAAAACTTTATGAAGGAGTTTACTCTACAGGTGAACTTGAGGGGATAGAGCAATCCCTTTGTGTTAAGACAAAGAAAGGTATTATAATCATAGTAGGATGCTCTCATCCAAGAATGGAACACATTCTTAATGTAGCTTCCAAGTTTGGTGAAGTTTATGGCATCATAGGAGGCTTGCATGGAACTAAACCAGAATCCTTAAAGGAACTAGATTTAATTTGCCCAGCTCATTGTACTCAATACAAATTAGAGATAAAGTCTCTTTATCCTGAGAAATATGTTGAGGGTGGAGCAGGCAAAGTAATTGAGATAGAATGATGAAAAATAAAATTTTTATAATGAGCAACAAAGGGATAGGAAAAACAACAATAGCAGTTAACTAGCTTACTTGCTTTCTGAAGAAGGTTATAAAATATGTTTATTAGATGCTAATTAATGTATTGGTATCTTGGAAACTGAATTAGAATATCGTCAAAAAGCTTAAAAAAATAAATTAATTTCTTTCTAAAAATATCTCTCGC
Organism: Nanobdellota archaeon; assembly: GCA_021163365.1. Classification (GTDB taxonomy): domain Archaea; phylum Nanobdellota; class Nanobdellia; order CSSed11-243R1; family CSSed11-243R1; genus JAGGWW01. The sequence continues at coordinate 2,530 of JAGGWW010000014.1, read as the reverse complement.
ATTAGAGTTTATTATATAAATCTAAATATCATAATTTATAGTGCGGGAATGCTTTCCTAAGGAGCAGATGGGTATGGAAAATTTATTTTTAATAATATTCTTGATTTTTGTTGGGCAAACCTTAGGTTCTTTAGTTGGGCTAATTAAAAAACCCAAAAAAATTATGCTATATGGCTCTTTAGCATTTGCTGCTTCAATGATGTTAAGTATATCTTTTTTCCAATTAATACCCGAAAGTTTGAAAACCTCATCGGTTCTCTTAGTAGCAATATCTTTTGTTTTAGGCATAGCAATAATGCTAATTGTTGATAAAACACTTCCTCACATAAACCCTGAGTTAATGAAGAGAGAAAAGCCTTCTATTAAAAGAAGTGTTACTATGCTTGTTATTGGTATAGCTTTACACAATATACCAGAAGGATTAGCAATTGGTGTTGGATTTGCCTTATCACCTGCATTAGGGATTATGGTAGCTCTGGGAATTGCTGTACAAGACATGCCAGAAAATATAGCAACAATTGTTCCATTATATGGATTGATAAGAAAAAGGTTAAAATCTTTTAACATATTAGTAACAACAGTGTTATTTGAATTGCTTGGCTTTATCTTTGGTTATCATGTCTTAAAGGGAGCCGCACCAAACTTATTAGGTGCATCACTTGCACTTGCAGCAGGTTTTATGATTTATATCTCAATAGAAGAATTAATTCCAGCAGCACAAATAAAAAAATATCCAAAGGTAGGTATTATTAGTTTTATTCTAGGAATACTGTGCATTTTATTAATTAATCTTTTGTTGGGTTAAACTCTTTAAGGAATAAAGGGAACTCGGAAGCTACCCTGCTCATCATAAATCAGAGGGTGTTCATATCATCATTGTTCCCTTAAATGGAATTATTTTTAAGCTTTAAAAATATTTCCAATTACATGAAACAATGGATTTGGTTCTTTTACTATGGGGTTGCTTCTGTTTTTCTAATATCTGGTTTCTTTTGGATGTTTAGTTATTATTCAAAGATGCCAGAATATGCTAAAGATGCTTTAAAAATAGCAATTGAAAATCAAACACCACCAGTTATACAAAAACCACCATTTCCATATGTTTCAATATTTCTTGTTATTGCAGGTAGCGTTATTTATTTAACTACAAAGTTCTTTTATGATAAAACACAAGGTGGTAAGAATGTTAAAAGAACCAAAAAGCATGGATGAATGCTCTTTTTTTACAAGAAGAATATTAGACGACGATGGAACTAGATTGGTTGCATGGGTACCTAAAGGAACTAATGTTGTAAATGTTATTTATATCTGTGGCAAATGTGGAAAAAAAGGAGAAGTAACTCAAGAATATAAGAAGCCAATTACATTTGTGTGCGAGCATTGCGGACATAAGATTGTTGTTGAGCCCATAAAGAAATTTAGAGGTAGAAGGAAAAAATCATCTTGATTCATATCTGAAGATTAGTACCTCATTTGGGCTTACAATATATTTATCAACACTTTGATTTACTTCAACTTCTGTTTGTCCAAGTTGTGTTTCCTCTACTTTGTAAAACTTCCAAACGCTATTGTTTGTATTGCAATAGTTAATAACACACTTTATTTTTCCATTTTCTATTTCAACAGAATAAGCAAAGTTTGAGAGAAGTTTAAGTGCTGTTTGATTTTCATGAATTGGTAATTTACCTTTGTATATTTTTCCATCACCAAGGTCTACTATTACAACTGCTTGATTTTTTGCTAATCCCCCTCCTGTAACTACAACAACTAATATTGATGACAAGAATATTACACCGATAATAATTGGTAATACTGATTTTTTAGTTAGTTTCATGGAATAATGCATTCAGATGTCATTTAAAAATGTTTGTTGTTACTACTTAGAAAAAATTATAAGTAAGTTTTGTTTTATTAAATAAGGGTGCGGCAATGAGCTTAGACGATGTACTTGCACACACTATTTATATGAATGAAAAGATTAAAACAAAAAGTCAAGCAGAAGATAACCTTTTATTCTTTCCATATACGTCTGAATTAGACGAGTTGATTTCTCCTGAGATAGAAGGATGGAATCTTGATATGTTAAATAGCTTAAAAAGAGGGGATGAATTTCTAAAAACTCATGATGCAACTTATTATCAGCCAGGAGAATTGATAAGGAGATTAACGAATTTTTTCTCAAAGAGCCGTAAGAAGAAATGGAAAGGGATTCCAGAAAACTTCAAGAAAAGTTTTGTCATATTTTCACTTTCATTTCATATGTATTATTCAATCCTTAGTTTGTTAGATAAAGAAGAGATTGATGAAGAAAAAAGAAAAGAGTTGCAGGTGTTTTCGCAAAATATTCTTAGAAAAGATTTTGAATCCATATACAAATGGAAAGACAAACAAAAAGAACTTGGAGATTTGCTAAGAGAAGTTACCGACAATTCTTACCTTCTTGTTTTCAACTTCTTCGACATCGTTGAGTCTTACATGGGTATTTATCCTTACTTGGATGAATTAATTGAATTAATTAAGCTAAATGATT
>JAGGWW010000033.1 GCA_021163365.1 Nanobdellota archaeon | reverse complement strand
TTTATGCCATGCATGCAAAGGCTTCCAAAGATAAAGAAAGTTTTGATAAAGCAATTTCTTTACTAAAGGAATGGGCAATAAATGTAATGGAACAAAAAGAGCCCTTTTCTAATGAGCCTTTTGATTTAGCAAGAGGTATCATAGATATACCCACAAACCTTGATGAACTTTTATTCTTTAACATGGCACACATGGTTGTTTGCGATGTGGTCCAAGATAGCGACTTGCTTATAGAGGTAGCAAATGATACAATATCATTGCTTGAAAAATATAAGCCCGATGCTTTTGTTCCATTGGCTTTCTCTTATGCTTACATGGCAAAAGCTAAGTATAGGAAAAGAAAATTAAAAGATGGATTAGTGGATGCGAAAAAAGCTTTTGAACTTCTCGTAGACAAAGACCCAAAAGTGATGATTGGTAATAAGTTAATAGACTTACGTAGTTTTAGCCTCATCTTCATGGGATATAATTTAAAAGAAATAGCTAAAGGAGAGGAGGATAGCGGAAAATTAGAAGAGATTGTAAAATATTTTTCAGAAGCAAGCAATACCGATGACATAGTTAATAAGATACAAGCATTAGTTGGGATGATTGCTACCTATCTTGAATTTTCTAATTCTGAACTTATTTCAAGCGACATTGCTACTCAAGAATCTACCAAGATAGGTAGTGTTTTGCACTCTCTTAAAGAGTCAGATATTCCAAAGCAAGCCATGATAAAAATTTTCAATGGTTTGACTTATCTTTATTTAAATATCTCGGACTATGAAAAAGCTGTTGAAATATGTCAAGAAGGGCTAAACTATTGCAAATCTATAGGGTACCTTGAGGGTGAATTTACATTTGCTAATTATGTCGCATGGTTATCTTGGTTGATGGGCGAATATGATGCTACAAAAAACATTTTCGATAAATATTATCATAGCGCTAGAATTGTTGGACATACGATTGCAGTATACTTAATGGAAAATTTATACATATCTTATTTAAAAAGAGGAATCAGAGGATTGAATGAGATATCAGATGTACCACATATGAGAGAGACAATTAAGACAGATGTTCACAATTTTATTGAAGATTTTAATAAGTTCTATAAAAACTTTATAAGTATGTAATTCTTTTTATTTTCTACTGGTAGGAGGTTATGAAAAATGGCTGAAAACAACACTTGGGTAATTGCTTTGGCTGTTATTGCAATTGTAGCAATTGTTGCAGTATTTGGATTAGTTCAAATGACTGGATACATGATAAGACCAATGATGACAAGGCAAATGGCAGCAAGATATGCTTCAGAGCATTTGATGACAATAGCAAAAGAAAAAATGCAAGAAGGAGACTATGAAACAGCAAAGATGATGTTAGAAGCAAGTGAAAGAATTCTTATAAGAGCAGGATTAGAAAAAGAAGCAATGTCTGTTGAAAATGTAATTGAAATGATTGAAATTGGAAAAATCCAAGAAGCAATGAGAGCAATGGATAACTTGATAATTGGTATTGGTGGACCAGGAACAACACTCGGAGGTCCAGGAACTACACTTAGCGAACCAATTATTTCCCGCTGATTTTCTTTTTTCTTTTTTTAGTAAATCTTTTAAATCACTATCTCCTCATAGTGAATAATGTTAATAGCTAAAATTGTATTATTAGGTAGTGGAGCAGTTGGCAAAACCTCATTAGTTAGAAGATTTGTTCACTCAACATTTAGTGAAGACTACATTTCTACAATAGGAAGTGTAACATATAAGAAAGAAGTTAGCACAAACAAAGGTGACATTAGGTTAATGATTTGGGACCTTCACGGACAAAAACTAAGCTCAAAACTTCATTCTGCAAATTACATGGGTGCAAAAGGGGCGCTCATTGTTTATGATTCTACAAGGAAATCAACATTTGATGAGTTAACTAATTGGGTAAACGATTTATACGCTGTTGTTGGTAATGTGCCAATAGTTATTGTTGGTAACAAATATGATTTGCTTAAAGATTTTCAAGAAGATACAGGAATTGATTTTAAGGATATCAAACATGATGAAGAATTAAAAGAAAAATTCGATTCTTGGATGAGGGAAAAGAACTCAAAAATGGTGGAATTTTTTAAGAAAAATTATCCATCTGATTTCGAGTCTCTTGTTTTTGAACCAGTTAGCTATTGGCAACTCACAAAATTTGCTAAAAGAAACTTTGGCGAAGTGCCATATTTTGTTAGCAGTGCAAAAACAGGAGAAAACGTTGAAAATGCTTTCAAATCCTTAGCTGAATTAATATTGGGTGATGTAAATGGGACAAATGATAGTAGTACATGAGGAACTTCTTAATGATGTAAGAAGTGTAGCAAGCGAAATTCAAAATGAAGATGCTGCTAATTATATTATGTATCAATTAGGATTCTCAGAAGGTACGAGAATGGCAAATGAATATGGTGGAAAAGTAAAGATAAATGAATTAAGGGATGTTTTAATAAACATGTGTGTTCAAAGCGGTGTAACTGCAGTTAAGCCAGAGAAGATAGAAGAATCAAATATTGTTGTTGAACCGTATAATTCTTCTATAGATGATAGTTATTACATCGCTGGGTATGTTGCTGGTATTGTGTCTTTCTTATTAGATAAAGGTTATTCTGCAAGCGTTAAAGACACTAAGTTAATTTTAAGACCAACTTCACTAAGTTTAGAGGAAATGATAAAAAGAAAAACAATTATTGGAAGCAAAGCAAAGAAACCCATTCAAACAGTAGAGTTGGAAAATGGTGAAATTTATGCAATTAAAGATAATGTAAAAAATCCAGCAAGCTCTTTTAATATCTTTCTAGGAGAAGTGATAAATAATAAAAGACAAGGATTAATCTTCACAAGAATATTTCCAGGAAAAGTAGATGAACTATACTTAAGCAAACAAGGAGTTGAAGTTCCAACTATATGGCTTACTACAAGAAAAACCCTTGGAGATATAGTAACAATTGACCCAAGTAGATATAACTTTGAATTAAGAAAGAATATTTCAGATTTTGTTAACAATAACAACAATGGAATTGTGATGTTGCATGGATTAGAATTTTTAATTCAAAGAAATTCTTTTGATGAGATTTTAAAGTTTATCCAGGATATGAGGGATGTATTTTCATCAACAGGAAACATTATGATAATTCCAACAGACCCAGAAGCATTAGAAGGCAATCAATACAATAAGTTAATGTTAGAATTAAATGAATATGGTGTTAAGTGATGGAATCGTATAAAAGAAAAATACTTTTGCTTGGAGATGGGGCAGTTGGCAAAACATCTTTAGTTAGAAGATTTGTTGACCAAAGGTTTGATGATAAATATATTCAAACAATAGGTGCAAACGTGAAGAAAAAAACAATAGACTATGAAAATTTATCAATTACTCTTCTCATATATGACTTAATAGGGCAGCAAGGATTTCAAGAAACACAAAAGGCAAACATGAGTGGTGCTAATGCTGCTTTAATGGTTTGCGACTTAACAAGAATCAAGACAACAGATTCTCTTGAAGATTATTGGATAGGTTTGCTAAAAGAGGTATCGGATGAAGAAACGCCACCAATGATTTTCCTTGCTAATAAATCAGATTTAATTGACCCAGAAGGAGAAGAAGCAAGAGAATTTAGAGCAAAGCTTTTATACTTGTCTGAGAAGTACAATGCGAAGTTTTATTTCACAAGTGCAAAAACAGGAGCAAATGTTGAAATTGCTTTTCGTGATATAGGTTTGCTTTCGCTTAGTCACCCATCTATTCCTTATTTCAATGATAATGTTTACAACCCAAAAGGTGAAGTGTCACCAACAAAAGCATTAGATTTATTCATGTCTCAGCTCACACTTGAGCTTGGTGATGAGGAGCTTGCAAGCTCAATTATTAAAAAGCAAATTGCAGATATTGGGATTGATATTAACAATCCAACAAAAGAAAAACTCGAAGAATTAGTTAAAATAATAAAGGAAACAGAATCAGTGTTTGTGCCAGAAGATAAGCGCGAAGACTATTATCTTAAACGTAGAAATATTTTAGCAAAGGTAAAATAAAATCAATCAGTATCAATCTCTATTTCTTGTTCTGGACGATATTGTCCCATTGCATTTTCTTCATATTCTATGCAATCTTTGCATAACAATCTTGCTGGGTCTCCACATTTTTTACAAAATCTTGTTCCACACTCTTTACACTTAAATACTTCCTTTACCTTTTTTCTACATATTTCACATACTGGCATCTAAACCACCATAGCACGCATTTTAGTTAAATTCTTTTAAAATCTTTTATTTATAAGCTTTTCTCAACAATTTTTAAAATATCTTCAAACTTAGTTAGAACAAAATCTGGTTTAACATCAATTTTTTCTTTAGTTCTCTTTACTCCAACAATTTTTTCTTTAACCTTTCCATATCTTGCAAGAGCTGTTTTCATGCCAATCTTTTTTGCTCCAATTATGTCTTTTTCAATTGAGTCGCCAACCATTAAAACCTCATGTGGCTTAAGCTTTAATTCTTTCAATGCATATCTAAATGGCAAAGTAGATGGTTTCTTTTTTGTATCCTCAGCTGAAATCACAAAATCAAAGAAGTGCTGAAGTTTTGTGTCGCAAAGCCTTGTCCAAATTTGAAGTTTTGGAGCATCACTTATTATCCCAAGTTTATACCCTTTTTTCAACAGCTTTGTTAATGTTGGAATAACAGTTGGATATGGGTCTAAGTGCGCATTTTTTATTTTTCTATAAGCGCTTATTCCAGATGCAAGTATTTTATAATCAACTTTTCCAATCAATCTTTTTAATAAATCATCAAATACCTTTTGATATTCTATTCCTTTTTCTCTGTAAATTTTATCAATTTCACTTATTATCTTCTTTCTTGAAACCTTTAATCCAGCATCAATCATTGCTGCAACTGCTGCTTCAATTGCCATTTGTTTTAATTTATACAAATCTAACAAAGTGTTATCCAAATCAAACAAAATTGCTTTTATCATAAAAATACACTAATAACCAATAAGATAAAAAACTACCGAAAGGTTTATATTGTAGTAACTTGTTGGTAGTTATATATGGAAGAAATAAATTACAAAATTAGTTCATGCATAAAAAAGAGCTACACATATTTTTTACCATCAAGTTTTCTTAAAAGGAAAATAGAGAAGGATTTAGACACACTTGCAATATCAGACGACCCAATGGAAAATTACTTGGAGATTCAAAGAGTTGGATATGAATATTTAAGAGGATTAGACATGGGAAGAAATTCTTTATTTGCAATTTTAACTCTTGCATCTTTTGGATATTATGGGGTTGGGCTTGCAAAAGCAGTTTCTGATTTTTCAGCTATATCAACACCTGTTGTTAAAGATATTGCGCAGTTAGTAGAGAAGCCATTAAGGTTTTTAGCAGATAAAGCCCCGTATGCTTTTCCAGAGTATGATAAAGCAGGACACCTTGCAGTTGGTTTGTTAATTGGAAGAGCTGTAGAAGCTTTATCATCAAAAATCTTAGAACATGTTTACAAAGGAAGAGATGTTGATGACATTGCTGCTGAAAAAAACAAAACATATGCATTCCATACAGCAACGCAACTTTTAGCAACAGGAATGTGGGCATTAAATAAAGAGTACTTAGATGCATTGCTTGGTGGTGTGAAAAGCATATATGATGTTGTTGCAACACTTGGTGGACAGTTTGTTAATGCAGTTATGAGTTATTCTTTAGCAAACAAATACAGCGTTGTTATAAATGCAATGAGAAAAAGACTTTATGAGCTTGGCATGGATGATGACGGTAATCCTCTTCCACAAGAAAAGAAGTTCAAAGAAGTTAAAGTTCCAATTATGAAAGTTAGGGAAGTTAAAAAAGCAGTTAAAAAAAGAAAGCCTATGCCTGCGCTTCCATCATCGCGATAAATGCTGGTATTCTTACACCCAACCATTCAAGTACTTTTGGCGCAAGTGTTATTTTTTCTTTTGTTTCCCATTTGCCTTTTGTTTTCTCAACTCTTTCCAAGACAAGCCTTGTTGGCCATAATGTTACTTTAATTCCTTTTCCTTCTCCAAGGTTTATATAACTTGATTTAATTGGATTTGCCATATAATCACCGTATGTTCTAATCAGGCTTTCTTTAAAAATTAAGCGCTCATGGAAAAGTTTAAATAAGCAATAAAATTTTTTCATTTTGGTGCTTTAAATTGTGGGTTTATTTAATGGGCATTGCAGATATATTTGCAGCAATTTTGCTAATAACAGGATTAAAACCGTCTTTCTTACTTGCTTTTACAGCCTCTGTTCTTGGAGTTAAAGGAATCTTAAGTTTTCTTGGAAGATTTAATCTCCCGCTTTATTTTCTCGGATTAATAGATATTCTTGCAGTTTTGATTTTGCTTTTTAACATAAACCTTGGAATCTTTGGTATTTTTATCCTGCTTGTAATTTTATTTAAGGCATTTATAAGTTTTTGGAGCTTAAAGGCTCTCAGAGAATTTGTTCTTACAATTTCATATATAGCTTATAAAATAATTTCTTTTGGTACTAAGCCAATTTCAAAATCAAAATGGAAGGTTTATATTACAAATCTTTTGTGGTTTGGCTCTGGAAAAATTTCACAAGAGAAAATGTATCCAGACAAAGTTTTCAGCTACCCATATCTTGAAAAACTTAAAGAAAGAAGTTAAATCTCCTTTGGCTTTGGTGGAATTGCTGTTGGTGTTTCTCCTCCATGCCAAGAAAATCTTGGCCTCATTTGCACACGATAAACTCTTTCTTGATTTTGGTCAAGAATTAATGCACAACCTTTAACTCTTGGCAATTCATCCAAAGCTTGTGCAAGTGTTTGTGTCATAAAACTTTGCATTATGGAATTTAATGCTTCAATGTCCATTTTTGATGTTACTCTGTGTGAAATAACAATGTCGCATTGTGAAAGCACATCTGTGTTCATCTTCCCTGGCTGTTGTGTTGCTACAACAAGGGAAATTCCTGGTTGTCTTCCTTCTCTAATTATTTGCAAAAGCGGCCCAGTTGCTAATGTTTTTCCTTGAAGAGGCAGAAACTCATGCACTTCATCTATGAATATCCAAACAAGCGGGACTTTTTTCTTTTTAATTTCTCTTTTTCCAAAGTACGCATATCCTCTTTCAACTTCTTCCTTTTCTTCTATTTTTCTTGCAGCTTCTCTTTGCTCAAGTATTTTCTTTGAAAATAAAGCAATAACCAAATCCCTAATTGAAAATGCACCGTAAATGTGTGTGTAAATAGAAATATCTAAAACAGAAGCAATACCGCCTTGAAGAATATCAAGAAGCTCTGTTCCTTTTTTTGCAAAGAGTCCCCAATCCTTCACACTCTCAAATCTTGTGATTGCTGATGCTTTTGTTTTTTCATCTGCTTCTTTATCCTCTTTTATTTTATTTACTATATCATCTATATCAAAAAGTTCTCCAGATTTTCTAAGATTTGAAACAACTCTTGTTATTAAAATCCCTTCTGCATCAGTTGGTTTAATTCCAAATGTAAAACACCATTCAAGTGGCTCAATCTCAGAGGTTGTTAAATAAAATTTTTCATCAACAGGTATCCCTTTTTCTTTAAGCTCGTCAAACTTTCCACCAGGAACAAAAAGCTTAACATTCTTAAGCCCCTTTGGTTCTAATCCCCACTTGTGAAGTAATGCTTCATCTCTGTAGTTTGGGAATTTCATTGTCCAAAATATTCCCATTGTGTCAAGAAAAAGCAATGCGATGTTTTGCGATATTTCTTTTGGTAAAAAGAAAGCCATACCTTCTGCAATTTGAGCAAGGGTGTATGATTTTCCTTCACCTCTTTTTCCAGCAACAAGAATAACGTGGGGTCTTACAACATCAAGTAAGACTTTGTTTGCAAGAGACATGATGTCTCCCATTTTAATATATTGTTTTCCAATGAAAATGGTTCCTTCAGTTCCATATTTTTCAAAATCGCTTTGTGTTCTTCCAATTACTATTTCTGTTGCCATAAGTTTTTAAAGAAAATTAAGGTTTATATAGCCTATGCTAAGGATAAACATTACTAAAGGAGAGAAGTTCGCAAAAAAGGTTCTTAATGCTTATAAAAATGGACTTTTAGGTTCTTTAGATAATCCAAATGTTTGGAAGTTTTCTCCACCTTCAAAAGCAAAAACAAAGGAAGATAAGTTTAGATATCTTTTTTACATTTTGTGTGTTGATTATGGAATGAGGGCTGCAAAACTTTTTGAAAGAGCAAAGGTTTTTTATGATAAAAATAAAGATTTGTTTAATCCATTTTATTTAAAGAACTTCTCTGTGCAAACACTTGAAAACATTTTAAGAAAGAATTTAAGATTAAGATTTCCAAAGCAAGGTGCAATTAGATGGATAGAGAATTCAAAAAGGATAATAAAATTTTCAAATGGTTCTTTTTCAGATTTTTTTAAAAGAAATTTAACTGCAGAGGAATTTGTTTTGGAAATAAAAAAGTTCTATGGGTTTGGAGAAAAGCTTGCAAGACTTCTCCTAAGGGTTTTGGTTGATTTAAATTTAATTAAAAAACCAAAGGGTTATGATTTAATACCAATGCCAATTGACATACACGATGTTAAGCTTGCTTTTCGCTCAGGTTTGCTTTCTGGAGAAACCCCAAGTTATTCAAAGCATTCAAAAATAGCGCGTGAAGCTTGGACAAAAGCATGTTTAAAAGCAAGACTTTCTCCAATGGATGTTGACAAAGCATTGTGGGCTCTTGGTGCAAATTTTTGTTATTTTAAAAAGTGCTTAAATTGCCCAATGTCTGATTTGTGCAATAAAAAGTTTTTAAATTAGGTTTTTCTTTTTTCTTTTGTGCCGGGGTGGCAGAATGGTAATGCGCTCGCCTCGAGAAGCCTTTCTCTTTCAAAAAGAGAAACGCTTGCGAAAGAGAAACTCTGGTGAGCGAGTGCCCGCAAGGGCTTGCAGGTTCGAACCAACCCTTTTCTAAAGAAAAGCGTTGACGGAAAAGAAAGGGGTTGAGGAAGTCCTGCCCCCGGCGCATACACCATGTTTATAGATGTAAATTAATTGATTATAATTGGTGATAATATGTCTAAGCCTAAAATACCTTTACCTGTTATTGTAACTGAAGAAAGAGTAGGAAGGAAAAAGTACTTCGTTGCATGGTGTCCTGTGGTAGATGTTGTCTCGCAAGGACGAACATATGAAGAAGCCATGAAAAACATAGAAGAGGCGTTGGAATTGTATTTTGAAGATCCAGATGCTAAGAAAATTTCAATTACCATAAATGTGTCTTTGGCTAATGTTTTTACATCTGTGCCAAAAGGTGTTCTTAAAAATGTCAGAAAAACTACCAGTTCTCGGGTAGGGATGTAATAAAAATTCTGGTTAAAAAAGGTTTTAAGAAAGTAGGGCAAAAAGGCAGTCACGTAAGACTAAAAAAAGAAGATTGGGAATAAAGTTCTTATAACAGTTGTTCCTTTGCATAAAGAGTTGGCTCCTGGAACTCTTTTAGCTATACTAAGACAAACCCAAATAGAGAAAGAAGAATTCATCGAACTAATTAAAAAATAACTCACATTCAGGTTAAGTCTCTGATGTTACTTCTAACGAAAAGTTTATAAATATGTAACTGTTAAGTTGTAACAACTAAATTGTGGTAAAAGGGGTGAGTTTAA
>JAGGWW010000009.1 GCA_021163365.1 Nanobdellota archaeon | reverse complement strand
ATGGAAAAAAGAAGTTTTTTGGCAAGGTGGAGTGGCAAACTCCTTATGGTGTTTTTATAACACAAAAGAAAAAAGCAAAGGCAAGATAACTGTAACATCTCCTGGAATTGTTATTTGCTTTGCTGATTCTTTTACTTTTCCCCATGAAATTGCTTCTCTAACTCTTGCTCCAGAAAGAGAACCATCCCATTCAACAGCTGTTGTTATTTGTATTGCATAATCTAAACCTTCTCTAAATTGATTCCACCATATAACATGATGCTTTGATATTCCACCACCAAGCATTAAAGCACCTGTTCTTTTTGCTGAGTAAATTATGTCTGATAATAGATGCTCATCTTCTAAGAGATTTATCTTAAAATCTTTGTGCGTTTGCCAAAACAACCAAAGCTGGCTTCCAAATGCACCATCTGTTATTCCAGGAACAAAGATTGGAATCTTATTTTTCCATGCCCAGTATATAATTGATTCTTGAGCTTTTTGTTCATCTTTAATTGCTTCTCCAAAAGCCCAGATTAAATCTTTTGTGTTCCACCCTTTTCTTTGTTCATAAAGCTTAGATAAAATTGGTTGCATTTTCTCTTCTAATATCTCTCCATAAGATTCATTTGGAACAAAAACATTTCCAAGCCTATTTATTCCTTTTTTATGAAGCTCTTTATCATCAGCAAAAAATGTTCCATGATAATAATCTCTCCAAATTCTTGCTAAATCATGGTCCAATGTTCCGCATGTTGTTATAATAACATCAACCATCCTGTTTTTTACCATATCTTTTATTATTCCCCGCGTTCCAGTAGCAATTATACAAGCTGGAAAAGAAAGAAATTTAACACAATCTTTGTCATCAATCATTTGCTTAAATATCTTCGCTCCATCTGCAACAAACTTTGCTGAAAATCCACCAGCTTCATCAAATTGTTTAATTAAATCTTTAATTGTTTGATTTTCTATTATACTAATGTCTTTTACAGGTTTCATAGAATATGCAAAAAGAAAGGGTTTTATAACTTTAGCGATTTACAAAATTGGGTGATAAAATGACAAAAATCTTCGAACTCAAAGACAAGCTTGAGGAAATAAAGAACTTTGTTAAGAAAAATGCAGAAGAAGGAAAGATAACAGATGAGATTTTATTGAGCCTAATAGAAAGACAAAACAACTTAATGGAAAAAATAATTGATAAATTAGAAGAATTAGAAACAACAACAGAGTATGAGGAGATAGAAGACGCTTAAATTGAATTTATTATTTTTTCAACATCTTTTAAATTCTTAGCGACAAAATCTGCTTTTTTGAAAAGTTTTGCTTTATGAATTTTTGTCATTAAAATAATTCTAATACCAGCTTTCTTACATGCTAAAATGTCATGATTGCTATCACCCACATAAACAAAATCCTTTTTTGATATGTTTGCCTTTTTCATAAAAAGGTTAAACATATCTGGATTTGGCTTTGGTTTTGCATGATCCATGCCAACAACTACATGAAAGAAAGAGAATTTAAAATGTTTCAAAAAAGCCTTAATCTCGTTGTGTGAATTGTTTGTTATTAAACCAAGTATTAATCCTTTTTGTTTTAAATGCTTTAAAAGTTCGTGTGAATAAGGAATCGGCTTTGCGAGCTTTAGATATTTCTTGACAACTTTTCTCTTGTAAATTGCAATCTTTTTTATTAAAGCAATATCTAGAGAAGGCAAATTATATTTTAAAATCTCTTCTGATGTTGCGCCGCGAATCCATTTCAATCTTTTTCTTTTTATCCCAAACTTGTTTAATGCTTCAATTAACGCAGCGTGATGCATTCTCTTTCCATCAATTAAGGTGTCGTCAAGGTCAAATGCAACTGCTTTCATGTTTTCATCAAGGAAACCCATATTTATTAAATTGATGAAAAGAAGTTTTATTAATCTCTAATGATTTAAGTTAATCATGATTCGTTGGGTTGAAGGAATTGTTTATAGAGATGGGCGTGTTTTGATTTGCAAACTTAAACATAAGAATCCTCTTATAACAAGACTTCAATGGACATTTCCATTTGCAGAATTGAAAGATGAAGAATCTCCAAGAATGGCTGTTAAAAATTTGTTTAAAAACGAACTTAACATGAACATAGAGGTTGGAAAATTTTTAATTAAATTTGTGCCATCGGAAAATCCAAACATTGAACAGCTTTTTTATGAAATTAAATATAAAGGTGGGCATCCAATATTTTCAAAAAATTTCTCAGATTTTACATGGGTTAAACCAACGCAAATTCTTAAGTATTTTACAACATCAATAAGTAAAGACATTATGGACTATCTAAGATTTTTAGAAAAAAATGGAAAAGGAATTATAATAAACTAAAACTCTTCGTAGTCGCTTTCGTATGCTTTTTCTTCTTCATGTGGATAATGCTCATAATCTCCTTCTGGGTATTCTTCGTAAAACTCATCCTCTGCTGGTTCTTCTTCCCAATACTCTTTTTCTAATTGTTCTTCCTCGCTTAGCTTTGCTTCCTCTTCAGTAAATTTTTCCTCAGCTTCTTTTAGCAATTCTTCTGTCTTTTTTTCTTTTGGTTTTTGTTTTACTTTCTTTATGGTTTTCTTTTTTGTTGTTTTTTTCTTTGCAGGCTTCTTCTTTTTAGTTGTTTTTTTAGCTTTTCTTTTACAAGCCTTTTTCTTAGTTGTTTTTTTCTTAGTTTTCTTTTTTGGAGTCTTCTTCTTTTTAGTTGTTTTCTTTTTTGTTTTCTTCTTTTTAGCCATCTATTATCACCCAATATATGTTTTTCTTGGGCTTTCAACAGATTCTTTTATTTGTTGAGCTTTTTCGATAATACTTAAAACTTTCTCTTCAAATTTCTTTGATTCTTTTTCAAGAGGTGCTGTATCTATTCTCAATCCATAAACCTTGCTTAAAAGTTTAATTATGCTTGAAGCAGCTAAGCCATCGGGGTAATCCGCATGTGCTTCTGCCATAATGCATGCAGCTGGAATCTTTTGCATTTTTGCTTCAAGTAAAAGAGCGGCTGAAACTCCAATAACAATTCCATTTGCAAGAAGCTTTGAATGTTTCTTTAAATGATTAAATTTCTTCTCAGAGTTAGATATAAAATATGTATTCTCAGGTATTGGTGTTTTTGGAACAGCTAATCCTTCTAATGAAATTATTTCCTTAACTTTATTTTTCTTTGCAAATTCAGCTATCTTTTTTGCTATTTTTGTTATAAGCTTCTGTGGAATTGGAAGTTCTGATTCGAAGATTAAAAATGTGTTTGCTCCCTTTTTAAATTTATAAATTCTAATTGGTGGTCTTATTTCACCGTTTATTAAAAGAGCCATTGGTGGTAGTAGATGAGAAGTAACATATCCAACAACTTTTGCTTTCATTTTGTCAGCTATGTATTGTGCAGCAAGTGTGCCAACCAATCCAACACCTTGAAATCCTTCTATTATTATGGTTCCTTTTGGAAGAGTTCCCTCAAAATAGATTTCAACATCGTCCATAAAATCACCAATTATTAATAATGCTCAATATTTTTAAAGCAATCTATTTAAATTGTGTATGTATACACTTATTAGGGATAACAATGCCAGACATTAAAGAAATAGAATCCCAGCTAAACATCAACGACGACTTATATATAACTATCTT
>JAGGWW010000043.1 GCA_021163365.1 Nanobdellota archaeon | reverse complement strand
GATAATAATTCTCCATGGGTTTGGGATTTATTAAAAAATAACAGCTCAAAATTCCTTTCACTCTCAGAAAAATTGTTTAATTTAATTGAAAAAGCACCAATCGAAATACAAAAAGAGTTATATCCGTTTTTTGCAAATGACTTTCGTAAAATTTGGGATGGTAAAAACGCATTGGTGTTTTATAAAAAGGCTATTGAAATTGGTGCTGATGCATGGAATGATATAATGAAAACAATAGACACGCTCATCTTAGATGAAAAGAAAGAAAAGATATTAGGAGAAATAATAGAAATGGCTCCAAAGCATGAAAAAATAAGATTGCTTCTTGCAATAGCCGATAAGTATAGAACAATAGATGAAGATGTAAGTGTTTATTATTATGCAAGAGCATTACAAGAAGGAAATGAAAATATTATGAATGCAGTAAAAGAAGTGCTGCGATATTTCGACAAAGCAAGCAATATCTTAAGATTGTTAGGATATTTCCCGCAAGAAAAAGCATACAATATCTTAGTTGACTTAGCTAAATATGAAGAGGATGCCGACAAAGCGTTTTTATTTTATAAAAAAGCAATAGAGATTGACAAATCAAAAGGAGATGCGTGGGCTGCTATTCAATTAGATATTGAAAAACTTGGCTCACGTGTAGAAACACTTCTCGAAGATGCTCCAAAGAATTGCTTTGTATATGGCGTTTTGGTTGAGTATGGCAATTATCTATATAAAAAGAAAGCTTGGAAAGATGCAAAGAAAATGTACACTGAAGCCATAGCTCTTTATCCAAGAAGAAGAGAAGCTTGGGAAAATTTGTTAAATATTGCGATGAACCCAATGAGTCCTTATTTTACACCACCAAGTTATGATATTGCACGAAAAATTGTTAATTTTGCAAGAGAAAATGGAGTTAATCTCGGAGATGAATTTAATAAGTTAAGAAAGGAATGGGAAAATGGGTAAGAAGAACAGATTAAAGAATAAGTTGAAAAAAGAGTTGGAAAAGATAGATAAATCTGTTTTTAGAGACAAAAAGAGTAGTTACGCTAATTATTTTGTTATACCAACAAATGAAAAAGATTTTTCAATTGAGGATGATTTTGGTTATGAACTTATAATTGAGCTTTCTAAAGTGAAATTTTCAGATATCAACTGCCATGAGTGTTTAAAAGAAGAAGAGTGGCATGGTACAGAAAAAAAATCTTATCCTCCAAGAGAGATCCTTGTTCCGTTCTTCTTTTATTTTAACAACGAAGAATTCGCCTATGCTAAAATACCTAACAATCTAAATTCTGAGATTAACATTTTTAAGCCGTATGACGCAGAAGAATTAGAATACTTAATAGAAGACAAGCTTTCACAAGGTATAAAAGCATGCAATTTGATGGGATATTTACATAAGAATAAAGCTGAAGTATATGATAGGTATGTATTAAAGCCAGAGCCATTCAAAGATGGATATGGAGAAAAAGTGTTTTTCATACCTATCTTGGAAAAAAGGGTTGTTTATGAAAAGAGCATCAAAGAAAATGTAATTAAAGATGTTAAAGAAGTCGAAGGATTTCCAAAGAGATATATTGCAAAATACCAAGAGATTTTAAGGAAAAAAGAAGTAACTTTGTTGTTAAGCTATTGTCCGCTTCTTCAAATTAAGCATATTGAAATTGTTGAAGAAGGTAAAGAAAAAATAGATGTTTTAAGTGAAAAAATTGTTAAAGGAAAGAAAAAACTGTTTTCAAAAAAAATAAAATTTTATGATCTATGAGAGAAACTTTATTAGAAAAATTAAGAAAATTGGACGATGTGAATGAATTTTACAAAGCATATGTGATTTACACAGAGGAGAGAGATATTAAGGGGAAGTTAGAGGATGCTAGAAGAGATGTCATGAAGAAAATTAAACTCAGTGATGTTTTCCCAACGCTCGAGAACACAATTGGGAAAGGTCGCTTTTACTACGTAATCAACAGCGAAGAGTATAAAGTTAATCTCGAGCCGTATAAAGTAACTAAGAGAGAAAAAGAATTATTAGTTGAAGAAGACCTCACCATTGAAGTGCTTCTTAATCTTAATTCAAAAAAAATGTGTAATTTAAATGGGTTCCTTAGAGGGGGAGCGATACCAAGATATAAATTATATATAAATGATGAGAAATACATAAAATTGGATAAAGCAAAAGAGCCAGATTCATTTATTGTGTTTGTTCCTCATATTAATGTGCATGCTAAGGGATATTTTTACATTGATGAAGCTATATTGTGCGAGCTTGATAGCAACCTCTTAGATGTTGAAGGAGTAGTTGTTAATATAAGAAGATTTAAGAATTTCCACATGAATTATACTTTCATCATAGATAAACAACTTGATGAAATTCATTCAAGATCGGACAAATTGTCATTGAGTTCTGAACATACACAAGAGTTTGGAAGGCATAATGTTCATGGAAAAAAGAAGTTTTTTGGCAAGGTGGAGTGGCAAACTCCTTATGGTGTTTTTATAACACAAAAGAAAAAAGCAAAGGCAAGATAACTGTAACATCTCCTGGAATTGTTATTTGCTTTGCTGAT
>JAGGWW010000017.1 GCA_021163365.1 Nanobdellota archaeon | reverse complement strand
CTTATCCCTATCAATTTTCCAGCCTTCTATCAAATCTTCTAACTCTCCTGTTTCTTCTTCAAGTAAAGCGTTAATATTCAACATACCACCTTTTTTATCTACTTAAAAGTAGTATTTTCTTATAAATGTTTCTTCAAACCCTTTTGCAAGCAAAAGCCTTTATACAAAAGATTTCTTTGGTAAAGCTTTCTTCAAACCCTTTTCTAAAGAAAAGCGTTTACGGAAAAGGGAGGTATGGAAGCGTAGGTTCTGATATAGGAACCTGGGTTCCTATGGTTGCAGGAGTGGATGAGAACCCGCTGGTGGTTCTCATGCTGGAGGTTCCTATGGTTGCTGGAGGTGATAGGAACCCGCTGGAGGTTCCTATGTAGGAAAGATTTTTAAATGAACAAATTGTGCAAAATTCATTGCGAGGTGATATTTTGATAAGAATTGATGATGAGTCAAAAGAAAACGTAAAAAAGATATTAGCTCAAATAGACAAAGAAATAAAAATAATGTTTTTTGAAGACGACAATTGTCAAACATGTCCTGATGCAAAAGAATTGGTTTCTCTTATAGAGAATTTAAGTAATGGGAAAGTAAAAGTTGAATACCACAAACTAAACGATGACAAAGCAAAAGAATTAAATGTTTTAAGAGCACCAGCCATAGTAGTCGATAACATTAGATATTATGGAATGCCTTCAGGACATGAGTTTGGTCCATTTGTTGAAATGCTTGTTTTTATTTCAAAAGGAGAAACAATTCTTCCAAGCGATGTTGTGAATAAGATTAAATCAGTAAATAAACCTGTACACATTCAAGTTTTTATTACACCAACATGCCCTTATTGCCCAAAAGCAGTTATAATATCTCACATGTTCGCCATTGTTAATAAGAACATAACATCTGACATGATTGAAGCAATAGAGTTTCCAGAGTTATCAAACAAGTATGGTGTTATGGCAGTACCAAAGATTGTTATAAACGATAAAGTTAGTTTTGAAGGTGCTTATCCAGAAAGCGCTTTTGCAGACAAAGTATTAGAAGCTGTTAAGTAATTTTTTAAACTTTTACTTTATTTTGTTTCTTATGAACATTAGACGTGTTGCCTTAGCAATATTTTACACAAAAGACAAAAGAATTCTTTTACAAAATAGAGAGAGTATGAGTAGATTTGGAGAAAAATGGGGATTTTTTGGTGGTGGAATAGAAAAAGGAGAAACCCCAGAGGAAGCATTAAAACGAGAGATAAAAGAAGAACTATCTTATGAACTGCACGACTACAAATTTGCTGGAAAAGCATTTGCAGAAGTTATTCCTAATCATTATGTTGAAGCATACATCTTCTTATCTCCACTAAACGATAAGCTTAAACACTTTGAGCAAAAAGAAGGAGATGGTATGGGACTTTTCACAATTAAAGAAGCAGAAAAACTAAAATTGATGCCTGGAATTGATAAAGAAATACTAAAAGTAATAAAGGAGAAATTAAAATGAAAATAATCAAATCTAAGTTTGAAGGAGTTTATTGGATTGAAAATGGAAAAAGGAGAATTGCTACAGTTAACTTAGTTCCTGGGCATATGCTGTTTGATGAGCAGATAATTAAAGATAAAAATAAGGAATATAGAATTTGGAACCCCTACCGCTCGAAATGGGCAGCAGCAATTGTTAAAGGAATAAAAGAATTCCCTCTTAAAAAAGGACATAAGGTTCTTTATCTTGGTGCTGCTTCTGGACAAAGCGCGTCCCACATTTCAGATATTGTTGGAGAGGAAGGCAAAGTGTTTTGCGTTGATATTTCTCAAAGGGTGATGAGGGATTTAATATTCGTATGCGAGAAAAGAAAAAATATGATTCCAATTCTTGCAGATGCGTCAAATCCAAGCGAATACGATTTTATCGGAGAAGTAGATTTCATTTTCCAAGATGTTGCAATGCCAAATCAAGTTGAGATTTTAACTAAAAATGCGAAGAAATTTTTGAAAGATTCTGGATATGCTATGATTGCAATAAAAGCAAGAAGCATTGATGTTTCTGCAAAGCCAAGTGAGATTTTCTTAAGAATTGAAAATGAATTATCTAAAGAGTTTAAGATTATTGATAAAAAAAGACTTGAACCGTACGAGATGGACCACATTGTTTTCTTAATGAAAAAAATTAAATAAAACAAAACAACTTAATAATGCATGAAAAACAATGCAATCTTATTGGGCGCTTTGTTTCTAATCATTTTTAGCTTTGGTTGTGTAAACAAAGAAGAAAAAACAGAATACTTTACATTTAAGTTTTATATAAATGAGACTGGCGAAGCACTAAATGGAAATGTTTATTTAAATGATGAATTTCTTGGAGCCACAAAAAATGGAGAACTTACAATTCCTAAAGATGAAATATATCCTGGAAAAATCTATTTAAATGGGACATACAACAACACACAATTTAGCTTTGAATTTACACTTAAAAAATCAGATTTAAGAAATTACACAGGCGCTAATTATTATGTATTTGAAAAGGACATTAAGGATTTAACAATGGATTTAAGCAAGATTGATACACAAAAAATAGTTAAACATTTATTTAACAATATAAATGACATAAGAGAAAAGCACGGTATAAAAAAACTTGTATGGAATGATAAGCTTGCAGACATAGCTAAAAAGTTTGCAATTGATATCTCCATTGGGATTGGTTATAAAAAAGATATTTCTGAAAGGTTTGTTAAAGAAGGTGTTTATTACATAAGCAATGGCTATATCTACTACACTTTAAATGATTTCTCAGCAACAGATATTAATGACTCATTTAATCTTACGGAAGATTACTTAACTCTCTCTGCGAGAAATGTTGTTTTAGATAAAAACTTTGATAGCGCTGGTATTGGCGTTTATTGTAAACAAAAAGAATGTTACATTGTTGCAGTTTTTGCACAAACAGAATACACGTATAACTTTGAACTTGATGAAGATTATTGCAAGTTTGATTTTATTAGATGGGACACATTACCAATTGAAGATGTTAAAACACATATAACTGTTAATTCAACCAGAGACATTGATGTATATATTCTGGAGAAAGATGAAGATTATTCTCCTTGTAAAGCAAGACATTACTTAGAAGGAGAAGATGACACAAAGTTTTATAAAACAACCATAAATGCTAAAAAAGGATATGGGATATTTACATATGCAAACTACGGTGATGCTAATATAACTATAAAGTTTAAATATGAAATATAAATTTAAAAAATTGTGGTGAGCACATGAGGAAGATTATTTTTATTGCACTTGTGTTTGGAATCGCACTAATACTTGGATGTATTGGCACAAAGGAAAAGCCAATTGAAATTCAAAATAATCCTCAAAACATTTCTCAAAACATTTCTCAAGATAACGTAAATGAAGTCAAAGAACAACATATAGATTTTTATGTTATTCCAATTAGATACTATGCATTTAACCCAACAATTCTTAGAATTAATCCACCAGCTACAGTAAAGTGGGTTAATGAAGACGAAGGTATGAAATATAAAATTGTAAGTGGTGTAGTTCAAGGACATAAAGAAATAAAAGATGGATTATTTGAAAGCAATACTATTTCATATGGAGAAAGCTGGAATTTCACTTTTTATAAAGAAGGATTTTATCCTTATTTCATTGAGGGAAGGCCACAAATCCAAGGTTTGATTATTGTTGGTAATCCAAAAGAAGAAATAATTCAAATTAATACACCCCATTTTGTTGGCTCAATTCCAGCTCACAATAAAACAGTTTCTAATTTAAACATGATTTGGATAACCTTTAATGTTCAAATTTTAAACACCAGCAAAATAGAAGTTTATAATGTTGATAAGAATTACAAGGTTGAGCTTGATAATCCGGGTGTTGATGAATCGAACTTTTTAAGATTAAGAACAGGATTTAAAAATGAACTTGAGGATGGATTGTACAAAGTTAATTACACAGAAGACAGGCCAGAAGGAACATTCTACGGTCAGTTCTTCTTTTATGTCAAACGAAAAGTTTAAAAGCAAATTTTTGCGTTTATTAAAGATATTCTCATGCTAATGAGATTTTAGGGGTGGTGAACATGCCAGAAAGTGGACAACCGATTTTCATTTTGCCTGAAGGTTATAAAAGGCAAATAGGAAGGGAAGCTCAAAGAACGAATATTATGGCTGCAAGAATTGTTGCTGAAACAATTAGAACAACTCTTGGACCAAAGGGAATGGATAAAATGCTTGTTGACACACTTGGAGATGTTGTTATAACAAACGATGGTGTTACAATTCTTAAGGAGATGGAAATAGAGCATCCAGCAGCAAAGATGATGGTGGAAATTGCAGAAACTCAAGAAGAAGAAGTTGGCGATGGAACAACAACAGCAGTTGTAATTGCAGGAGAGCTTTTGAAGAAATCAGAAGAACTCTTAGACCAAGATGTCCATCCAACCATAATAGCGCATGGATTTGAGTTAGCTGCTGAGAAGGCAACAGAGGTTTTAGATAAATTAGCAATAGAAGTAAAGCCAGAAGATGAAGAGATTTTGAAAAAAATTGTTAGAACAGCAATGACTGGCAAGGGTTCAATTGCTGTTAGAGAATCATTAAACAAGTTAATTGTTCAAGCTGTTAGGGAGGTTGCTGAAGAAGTTGATGGTAAGATAGTCATTGATATAGATAATATTAAGATTGAAAAGAAAACAGGTGGCGGCGTTGGTGACACAGAGCTTATCAAAGGTATAACAATTGATAAGGAAAGAGTTCACCCAGAAATGCCAAGAATTGTTGAAAATGCAAAGATTCTTGTGTTAGATACTGCAATTGAAGTAAAAGACCCAGAATCTGATACACAAATAAGGATTAATACACCAGAGCAATTAAGAGCATTTATAGAAGAAGAAGAAAGACAGTTAAAGGAAATGGTAGATAAGATAAAAGAAGTTGGTGCTAATGTTGTGTTCTGTCAAAAAGGAATTGATGACATTGCTCAGCACTTTCTTGCAAAAGCAGGCATATACGCATGCAGAAGAGTAAAGCAATCAGATATTGAAAAGCTTGCAAAAGCAACAGGTGCTAAGATTGTTTCCAACATTGAGGATTTGAAACCAGAGGATTTGGGTTATGCTGGACTTGTTGAGGAAAAGAAAATAGCAGGGGAGGCAATGACTTTTGTTAGGAATTGTAAGAATCCAAAATCAGTCACAATCTTAGTAAGGGGTGGCACAGAGCACGTTGTTGACGAAGTTGAAAGAGCAATTCAAGATGCAATTGGAGATTTAGCAGCTGTTCTTGAAACAAAGAAAATTGTTGCTGGCGGTGGAGCTCCAGAAATAGAAGCTGCAAAGGAGATAAGAAAATATGCAACAACATTAAGTGGAAGAGAGCAACTAGCAGCACTTGCATTTGCAGAAGCTTTAGAAGCCATTCCAAGAACTCTTGCAGAAAACGCAGGTTTGGATCCAATTGACATAATTGTTAACTTAAAAGCTGCGCATGAGGAAGGAAAGATTTGGGCTGGTGTTGATGTTGAAAGCGGAGAGATTAAAGACATGTTTGAGATGGATGTAATAGAGCCATTGAAGATTAAGACGCAGGCAATTAAATCAGCAAGCGAAGTAGCGATTATGATATTGCGCATTGATGATGTAATAGCTGCAGGGAAGTTAAGCAAAGAATCTTCATCAAAGCCAGAGATGGAGATGTAATTCTTCGATACTTTTTTATATTTATTTAAGTTCTAATTATCTATGGCAAAAGAAAGTTACATATCTGCATCTTCTTTAAAGAGATTGACAAAGGAAATAGAAGAGCTTGGAGGGCAGTCTCTTATGCTTAAGAAGATAGAAAATGATATTAAAGAGTTAACAAAAAAGGTTGAGGAGTCTATTAAAACAAATTTAGAGCTTCAGGAAAAGGTTGCAGAAGTGATGATTTATTTAATGACTATAGCCGAGGCTGTTAAAAATATTCAACCAAGGGAAAAAGTAGAAAAGCCAAAAGCTTCTTT
Organism: Nanobdellota archaeon; assembly: GCA_021163365.1. GTDB lineage: Archaea > Nanobdellota > Nanobdellia > CSSed11-243R1 > CSSed11-243R1 > JAGGWW01. Next base: position 15,119 of record JAGGWW010000017.1, on the reverse strand, counting down.
ATCTGACTTAAAAATGCTTGCTCAAGAAAATAAAGAGCTTACAGAAACATTAAAGTCATTAGAAAATCTTTTAAAGAAAGGTGCAACAAGAGAAGCTATTAAAAAAGCGCTTGAAAAAGCAAGGGTGATTAAATGAAAAAAGCACTTACTCCACCAATGGCTCTTTTACTAATTAGTTTAATTGTTATTATAATAATCCTAATAGGCATTCTTTGGATTAAGGTAATAGCATAAAATGGAAGAAAAAGATTTTGTTTTAGATGAATACCCAGTGATTCTCATAGACAAATTAAAAGGCGCAAGTGCAAGAATTGTTCTAAATTCTGATTACCTTGAATATCAGGTAGTTGAACCAAAACTTGAGCAAGAGGAGTTAGATGTTTACTATAAGCTTTACAGTTTAGCTAAGCAAAATATTACAAAAAACAAGTTAAAGAAATTAACAAATGACTTAAGCTCATCTGAAGCGTTGAAAATTTATTATCACCTTTACAAAAATCTTATTGGCTTAAATAGCATTGAGCCTCTTGTAAAAGACAAGCAAGTTAAGTTTATTTTTATAAAATTTGGAAAGCCAATTAAGATTTTGCATTCTAATCCAAGATTTGGATATATTAAAACGAATCTTACAATAAAAAGTTTGAATGAATTTAATGAGATTTCCAAGAAGATTAAAAACAAAAGTAAAAGCTTGAGGAACGGAGCAGACTACCTTGGGGTGTTTGGCGATTTTATTGTTAATGTTAAAGATGTTGAAAAAGAAATACTATTCTTTAAGAAAAAGCCAGCTGTAAAAATAAGAGACAAAAAGTTGGTTGATAATTTATCTCAAATGGTTAAAAATGGTGCTTCCATTTTGATTGCAGGCTCATCAAAATACAATAGGGCTCTTTTTGCATCTTATTTGCTCTCATGTATTAACAAAAAGGTTGGTTCTTTAGAAAAAGTACCTTACTTTGTAATGGAAAATAAACATTGGTATCCAAATACCTACAAGTGCGATGTGCTTTTTTGCGATTTAGATGAGAACATGTTTTTTGAAATTTTAAATAAAACAAGCTGTAATCAATTGATTTATTCTACTGACACTTTAAATTTATCAAAGGAATTAATCGCGCATTTTCATACTATTGTTATCTTAAAAGACACAGATGATGGAACTTTTGAAGTAAGTGATGTTTACTCTGTTAAAGAATATCTGTTTGGAAAGAATGAGCTACAAGTTAGCAAATTACTTTGATAAAAAAGCAATTTCTTCTTTTGATAGTCCAAGTTCAGAAAGTGTTTTCTTGTTTTTTTGCGCTAATATTCTAAGAAGTTGTATGTAATCTTCTAAAACTATTTGTGTTGATGTGTGGAATTTCTCAGAAAGCTTGTTCCCAATTGATTTTAGCATTTCTCTTTTAGCCTTTGTTCTATAGAGGTATGTAAAAATTGAGGGTGGCGCATATCTTACAAATCTGTGTGTTTTCCCAACTGTGCTTAAAAATGAAGTAAAGATAATTGAATATCTGTAAAATCCCCAATGTTGCCTTTTTGTTATTCTTCCGTAAAACAAATCTGCTTTAGAAAGAAATTCATATGCTTGAGCTATTTTTAACTTATCTTTAAATGTTCTTGCTATGTTTTCTGCAAACCAAAGAATTAAAAGTTGTATGTCAAGATTAGACGATTCAATTGTTTCTAATGCCTCGCTTACACTTTCTGCTTGGAAAACTTTTTGAAGTGTTTTAAACACATCGTATTGTGGGTTTCTTTGCTCTATGACTATATCACTTACCTTTATTTCTTTTTTTCCAGCGCAAACAACCTCTAAATCATTTATTGCAGCTCTTAAATCTCCATCTGCGTTTTTTGCAATTACTTCTAAAACTCCGTCTTCATATTTTATTTCTTCGTTTTTTAAAATATACTCCAACCTTTTCTTTATGCTACTGCTTGTTAATTTTTTAAATTCGACATGCTCACAATAGCTCCTTAACGCTCTTAATTTTTCATTCCAAAGATCAAGAGCGATTATAATAATCGGGACATTTGTCTTTTTAATTAAATTAACAATTGCTTGAATACCACCTCTATCTTTTGCTGACATTGATTCTATTTCATCAACAAGGATTAGTTTCTTTTTATTAAACAAGCTCCCCATTTTTATTGCATTCCCGACAATGTTTTCAACAGCATCTTTGTTTCTAATTATCTGAGAACTTATCTCTATTATCTCATAATTTAACTCATTTGCAATTGCATGAATAGAGCATGTTTTTCCAACACCTGGAGGTCCATAAACTATTATTCCTTTTTTCCTTCGATTGTTTAGCAGCTGTATAACCTTAGCTACAGCAGACTTTTGGTTTACAATTTCACTTATACGCTTTGGCGAATATTTTTCAACAAAAGAAGCCATCATAACATCTTGTTCTTTTTGAACAATTTAAATAATCTATCAATATCAAGTTTCCCAGAGCCTTTTATTATGTCTAAATCAAGCAAATCCTTTTCATCCCCACCCATTTTTAGTAAGTATATTTCTTCTAATGGCAACGGCCTAAATACACCTTTTCCTTTTCTTGAATCATAAACTTCTTTTGTTTCTTTACTGAATATGCCTGTTGAGAATACAAATTGTTTTTCATTATAATTAAATGTAAATGTTTTTCCTTCTATTTTCCCAAGCACAACATCGATTTTTACATCGCCAACTGGAAATGTCTTTTTTGCTTTTATTAGCTCATCGCTTAAAAAATAGATTGTGTAATTCATTTTAAATAGCACTTCAAGCATTTTTTCTTTTTCATTAGAATCCGCTATTATTATTCCGTTTTGAAGATTTGATGTTCTTATTCCATGCGCAAGCAAACCGTACCCACCAATAACACAGTGTTTTATTCCAAGAGTGTCAAATAAATTGCATATCTTTGTTAGTTCTTCCATATGCTGTTTTTCAAGCTTTTGTTTGTCAACAAACATTTTAATCCACCAAAGCAAATTGTGCTAAAAGGGCTTCTAATTGAATCCTTTCATCTGAGCCTTCTATGATTCTAAATTCGCACTCCCCAATCTTTTCAAAGAGTTTTGCTTTTTTACTATCTGGAATGTCCATCTCCCATACATTTTTGCTTATTAGTTTAATTATGTCAATACCACTTAAACCGTAGTTTAACATTATGCTATGCATTTTATCTTTTGCCTTTAGTATTTCTCCATTAATTGCTAATTTTAATATATCTGCTATTTCTTTTGGTTTTGCCATTCCTGCGATTGAATAAATAGCTTCTGGTGTTAATTTTTTATCTAATGTTATTGTGCTTTGTAATATGTTTGTAACTTTTCTTAAGTCACCTTCGCTTGCATTGTAAAGTGCTTCTATAATTTTATCGTTTATTTCAAAACCTTCATTGTTTGCTATTTTTTCAACATACTTTTTTATATCTTCCTTTTCTAATGGCTTAAATCTAAAGATAGCGCATCGCGATTGAATTGGAAGAATAATTTTTGATGAATAGTTGCAATTAAGTATGAATCTACAAGTGTTTGTGTAATTTTCCATTGTTCTTCTTAATGCATGTTGCGCATCTTTTGTTAAAGCATCAGCTTCATCTAATAAAATTATTTTAAATGGTACATTTCCAATTGCTTTTGTTCTTGCAAAATCTTTAACTTTTGTTCTTATTGTGTCTATTCCCCTTTCATCGCTTGCATTCATTTCCAAGAAATTTGATTTCCAGCCTTCACCAAAAAGTTCTCTTGCTATTGCCATTGCACATGTTGTTTTTCCAGTGCCAGCAGGTCCTGCAAACAAGAGGTGTGGCATGTTCTTCCTTTTTACAAACATCTTTAGTTTTTCAACTATTTCTTTTTGCCCTATAACCTCATCTAAACGCTTTGGTCTATATTTTTCAGTCCAAATTTCAATGTCAGGCATAATATTTTAAGAAAAACATTAGCATAAAAAGTTTATTGCTTAAAACAAAATTTAAATATCTTTAGTATTAAAGATTTAGCATGGATAAATACAAGCCATTAGATGTAGAAAGGGAGATTTTAGAGTTTTGGCAAAAGAAAAAGATTTACGAAAAACAAAAAGCAAAAGGAAAGAAAGGAAAAAAATTTTACTTCTTACAAGGACCACCTTATACATCTGGTAAATTTCATATAGGGCACTTATGGAATTATTCTTTGAAAGACCCAGTTTTAAGATATAGGAGAATGCGCGGTTTTGATGTTTGGGACAGAGGCGGTTGGGATATGCATGGTCTTCCAACCTCAAGAAAAGTTATGGCAAAGCTTGGATTAAAATCAAAAGAAGACATAGAAAAATTTGGTGTTGATAAATTTGTTAAGGAGTGTGAAAAGTTTTCTATTGAAAAAATGAAAGAAATGGAAAAAGATTTGATAAGATGGGGTGTTTGGCTTGACCATAAAAATGCTTACATGCCAATTAAACCAGAATTTATTGAAGGTGTTTGGTGGTTAATAAAAAAAGCTTGGGAAAGAGGATTTCTTTACGAAGGAGAAAAGGTTATGCACTGGTGTCCTGAAACAGAAACAGTTGCAGCAAAGCATGAGCTTGAGTATAAAGAAGTTGTTGATGATTCTATTTACTTGAAATTTAAGGTAAAAGCAGAAGACAATACTTATTTGATAATATGGACAACAACCCCATGGACAATACCATTTAACTTAGCAGTCATGGTTCATCCGAATTTTGTTTATGTTAAAGCTAAAGTTAACAATGAAATATGGATTGTTGCCAAGGAGTTATGCGAGAAGTTTTTTGAGCTTGTTAAAGAAGACTATGAAATTGTTGAAGAAATAAAAGGAAAACAATTAGAAGGTTTGAAATATGAGCATTTTCTTGAAAGCGATGTTCCTGCTTTAAAGGAGATGAATAAGTATAAGAATGCTTTTAGTGTTGTTCTTTCAGACAAATACGTTGATTTAGAAGCAGGCACAGGACTTGTTCATTGTGCTCCTGGATGTGGCCCAGAAGACCAAGAAGTTGGAAAAGAATATGGACTTCCACCTTTCAACCTTCTTGATACAAGAGGATATTTTCCAAAAGAAATGGGTGTTTTTGAAGGTTGGAGAGCAAGATATGATGATAAAAAGTTTATAGACTTTTTTAAGAAAAAGGGTGTTTTAATTGCAAAGACAAAGATTAAGCATGATTACCCATTCCACGAAAGGTCAAAAGCTCCTGTAATCTTTAGGGTAACAAAGCAATGGTTTTTTGCAATAGAGAAAGTAAAACACATTTTAAAAGAATGGAACAAACAAGTTAATTGGGTTCCAAGGTGGGCTGGAGAAAGCACTTTTGAAAATTGGATTGAAAACTTAAAAGATATTGGAATAAGTAGACAAAGATATTGGGGTACTCCTCTTCCAATTTGGAGGTGTGATTCGTGTAATCAAATTCTCGTGATTGGTTCAATTGATGAGCTTAAGAAATATGCAAAGGTTCCAAAGAATTTGCATAAACCATGGATAGATGATGTTGAGTTTAAATGTAAAAATTGTAAAAAAGGAAAAATGAAGAGAATACCAGACATAGGTGATGTTTGGATAGATGCTGGTTGTACTTCATGGATTGATTTATATTATCCAAAAACAGATAAATACTTTAAGAAATATTGGCCAGCAGACTTCATAGCAGAGGGTAAAGAGCAAATACGTGGATGGTTTAATCTTTTGTTTGATACTGCTGCTATTTCAGTGGGAGAACTTCCTTTCTTAAACTGCTATATGCATGGGTGGATAAATGATGCTCAAGGAAGAAAGATGTCAAAGAGTCTTGGAAATGTAATTGACCCTTATGAAGTTATAGACAAATACGGTGTTGATGCTGTTAGATACTATCTAATGGGTGGAGCTCAGCCTGGTGTTGATTTAAATTACAATTTTAAGGATTTAAATGTTAAGTTTAGAAATCTTGGCATTCTTTGGAATATTGGAAACTTCTTAATTGATTTTGTTGAAACAAATAATATTAAGCTACCAAAGAATCCATCTGTTGATTTAGAGGAGAGGTTCATCTTATCAAAAACAAATAGGACAATAAAAGAGGTAACAAAAGCATTTGACAATTATTTCTTAAATGAAATTCCAAATAAGATTGAAGAGCTTTATCTTGAATTAAGTAGAACTTATATTAAGTTTGTAAGGGATAAATCTGCTCTTGGAACAAAAGAACAAAAAGAAGCAATTGCATACGCTATTTTTGAAAGTTTGATGGCTATTCTTAAGATGCTTGCACCTGTAACTCCATTTATTACAGAAAAGATTTATCAAAAGCTAAAGAAAACATTTAAGTTAAAAGAAGAATCAATACATCTTTTTGATTGGCCAGGTTTTGATGAAAATCTCATAGATGATAAAATTGAAAATGCATTTGGATTAGCAGATGAGATTATAACTGCTGTTCTTTCAATAAGGGACAGGAAAAAGATAGGTGTTAGATGGCCCTTAAGCCAGCTTTTAGTTGTTGTTAATCAAGAAAATGCCGAGTTTGTTAATTTAACAAAAGACATTATTCTAAGGCAGTGTAATGTTAAAGAATTAAAGATTTTATCTAAAAAGCCAGAATGGGTAAGGCTTCAAATTAGGGTAAACCACAACATGCTTGCTAAGAGATTCAAGGAAAAAGAACCCATCATTGTTGGAAAGCTCATACAGCTAAGCCCAGAATCTGTTAAACAAAAGCTTGACAAAGGAGAAAGTGTCATTGTTGAAGTGGATGATGAAAAATACGAGCTGTCATCAGATGAAGTTTACATTGAAGAAGTTCTTCCAGAAAATTGGGCAGCTTCTGGATTCCAAGATGGCTCTGTTTACTTAAACATAGAAATAAACGAAGATTTATTTAGCGAAGGACTTTCAAGGGAGATTATTAGAAGGATTCAAGATTTAAGAAAAGAGGCTGGTTTAAAGAAAACAGATAAAGCAAAAGCAATTGTTCTTTTGGAAAAAGGATATGTGCAAAAGGTTAAAAGATTTAAAAAAGATATTGAAGCAAGGACAGGTACTTTAATCGAAATTGACGAGATAAGGGAGTTAAAAGAAAAGTTTGTTGTGAAAGCAAATATAAGGGGTGTTGAGGTGATTGTTGGGTTAAAGCCCCTCTAAAAAACATTTATAAAGTTTGCCCTACTTTTTAACAAAAGCAATTTTCTTGGTGATAAAATGGTTAGGAAAGTAAAAGTAAAAAAATCTTCTTCAAAAAAGAAAAAGGTTTCAAAAAAATCTGCACCAAAAAAGAAGTACCCTATTATTGAAATACAAAATGTTGTTGCTTCTGCAAGCCTGCATCACGATATTCCATTGGAGAAGGTTACAATAACATTGCCAAACACAGAATACAATCCAGAGCAATTTCCAGGCTTGGTTCTAAGGTTAGCAAAAGGTAAAACAGCCCTTATTTTCTCATCTGGAAAAATTGTTTGTACTGGTGCAAAGTCAGAAAAAGAGGTTGGAGAAACTGTAAAGATGATTATAAAAGAATTAAAGAAGGTTAAGATTAATATAACTAAAAAGCCAGATATTTCAATACAAAACATGGTTGCTTCTGGAGACATTGGTATGACTTTAAACTTAGATAAGCTTGCATTTAAACTTGAGAATGCAGAGTATGAACCAGAGCAATTTCCAGGGTTGGTTTACAAGGTTCCAAATTCCCACATAACGTTCTTGCTTTTTGGAACAGGAAAAATTGTTTGCACTGGTGCTAAAAACGAAAAGGAGATAAAAGATGCTGTTTTAAAGTTAATGAGGACATTAAAGAGACTTAAAGCATAATTCTTTTTTAAGGGGAAGCTCAAATGGATGGAAAAACAGTTATTTTTGAAGAGGGTATAATTGAAAGATTTGAAGAGTTTATTACAAAGCATTATATTGAAATTTTAAGTGATACAATAAACAAAGGAGAAGCTTCACTTATTGTTGATTTTTCAGAGCTTGATAAATTTGACCCAGATTTAACAGACTTTCTTATTGAAAACCCAACAAAAGCTATTGAGCTTTTTGAAAAAAGCTTAGAAAGGATTGAAATTTCTTCTGATTCAAAGCTTAGGATTAGATTTAAAAATATTCCAGAAACTCAAAGGATTTTAATAAGAGATATTAGGAGCAAGCACATAGGAAAGTTGATTTCAATTGAAGGCTTAATTAGGCAAGCTTCTGATGTAAGGCCAGTTTCAACTGTTATAACCTTTGAATGTCCAGCATGTGGTACATTAATTGATGTTCCACAAACAGAAAGCACAATTAAAGAGCCAACTATGTGCTCTTGTGGAAGAAAAGGTAAATTTAAGGTTGTTGATAAAAAGCTTGTAGATATGCAAAGAATTGTTGTTGAAGAATCTCCAGAATTATTGCAAAGTGAAGCTCAGCCAAGAAGGATAAGTGTTTTTTTATCAGAAGATTTAGTTGAGCCAAAGATAGAAAAAAAGACAACTCCAGGAAATCGTGTTATTGTAAATGGTGTTGTTAAAGAGATTCCTGTTTTTGACAGAGGAAGTAAAAGTACAAGATTTGATTTAATTATCAATGCAAATTATATAGAACCTTCACAAAAAGAATATGGTGAGATTGAGCTAACACCCGAAGATAAGAAAATAATTAAAGAGCTTGCAGCCAATCCACAAATAGATAAGAAGTTAATTAACTCTATTGCTCCAAGTATTTTTGGATATGAAACAATTAAAGAAGCAATTGTTCTTCAGCTTTTTGGTGGTGTTAAAACAACAAGGCCAGATAAAACAGCAGTTAGGGGAGATATACATATCTTACTTGTTGGAGACCCAGGTGTAGCAAAGTCTCAGTTGTTGAAGTATGTGGCAGCTGTTGCACCAAAGGCAAGATATGTTTCTGGTAAAGGTGCAAGCGGAGCTGGTTTAACTGCATCTGTAGTAAAAGACGAGTTCTTACGTGGATGGTCTCTTGAAGCAGGAGCAATTGTTCTTGCTAATAAAGGTATTTGCTGTGTTGATGAAATTGATAAGATGGATAAAGAAGATAGAGTGGCAATGCATGAAGCAATGGAGCAGCAAACCATAACTATTGCAAAAGCCAACATCCATTCAACATTAAAAGCTGAAACAACAATTCTTGCAGCTGCAAACCCAAAGCTTGGTAGGTTTGACCCATACTTGCCAATAGCTGAGCAAATAAATCTACCACCAACTCTTATTTCAAGGTTTGATTTGATTTTTCCAATTAGAGACATTCCTGATAAAAAAAGAGACGAAAGATTAGCAGACCATATTTTGCTTTCCTTTAGAAAACCAGAAGAGCTTAAGCCAGAGATATCACCAGAACTCATGAGAAAGTACATTGCTTATGCAAAAAGATATTGTCATCCAAGACTAACTTTAGAGGCGCTTAATGAATTGAAATCCTTTTTTGTTGGTTTGAGATCTCAAAGAAGAACAGAAAGCGAAGAAGAAATTAAACCAATCCCAATTTCAGCAAGGCAATTAGAGGCTCTTGTTAGATTGGCACAGGCATCAGCAAGGGTTCACCTAAGAGATGAGGTTACAAAAGAAGATGCAAAAAGAGCAATTAGGCTTATGACTTACTGCTTACAAAAGGTTGGTGTTGATACTGAGACAGGAGAGTTGGACATAGATAGGATTGCAACAGGTATAACAACTTCTCAAAGAAATAGGATGATTATAATAAGAGAAATAATTAGAGAGCTTGAATCAAAATATGGAAATAATGTTCCTCTTGCAGACATAATTGAAGAAGCAACAAAAAGAGGAATTGAGAGTTCTAAGGTTGAGGATGTAATAGAAAAAATGAAGAGAGAGGGAGAAATATTTGAGCCAAAACATGGTATAATAAGGAGAATGCCAAGATGATGAGCTTAAAAGATGTCGATTCTGAGATATTTTCTCTTACACAAAAAGAATTAGAGCGTCAAACATTTGTTTTAAATATGATTCCTTCTGAAAATTATGTTTCTAAAGCTGTTCTTGAGGCAACTGGAAGTATTTTAACAAACAAGTATGCAGAAGGCTATCCAAAGAAAAGGTATTATCAAGGAATGGAAAATGTTGATGCAATTGAAGCAATTGCAATTGAAAGAGCAAAAAAGCTTTTTGGTGCTGAGCACGCAAATGTTCAACCTTATTCTGGAAGCCCAGCAAATGCAGCAATATTCTATGCTCTTTTGAAGCCTGGCGACAAGATAATGGGGTTGCGTCTTGACATGGGTGGACATTTAACGCACGGACACACTGTTAATTTTTCTTCAAGGTTTTACAAGTCTTGTCCATATGTTGTTGATAAAGAAACTGGAATGCTTGATATGGATGAAATAAGAAAGCTTGCATTAAAAGAAAAACCAAATTTGATTATAAGTGGCTATACTGCTTATCCAAGGATAATTCCATTTAAAGAATTTCATGAGATTGCTTTAGAAGTAGGAGCTTATTCAATGGCAGATATATCCCACATTGCTGGTTTAATTGTTGGTGGTGTTCATCCTTCGCCCTTGCCATTTACAGATGTTGTTATGACAACAACACATAAAACTCTTAGGGGGCCAAGGGGTGCAATTATTTTATGTAAAGAGAAGTTTGCTAATGCAATTGATAGAGCTGTTTTTCCAGGACTGCAAGGTGGGCCACACCAACATGTTATTGCTGCAAAAGCTGTTGCATTTAAAGAAGCTATGAAGCCAGAGTTTAAAGATTATGCTAAACAAATTGTAAAGAATGCGAAGGTTCTTGCAGAAACTTTAATGGATAATGGCATAAAGCTTGTCACAGGTGGTACGGACAATCACTTGATTTTAATTGATTTAACACCAATCGCAATTGGCATAGGCAGACAAGTTGCAGTAGCTTTAGAAAACGCTGGTATTTGCACAAATATGAATACTATTCCGTATGATCCTTCAACACCATTTAAGCCTTCTGGGTTGAGGATAGGAACTCCTATTTTAACAACACGTGGAATGAAAGAAGAGGAAATGAAAATAATTGGTGAATGGATATCCCAAATAATCAATGATTATAAAAATGAAAAACTTCAAAAGAAAATTAAACAAGAAGTAAAAGAGCTTTGCGAGAAATTCCCATTGTTTGGGTGGTAGCTTGCTAACGCGTAAAAGTTTTTCAGAATGTTTAGATGAAATAGGATTTGGCTTTTTATCTCCAAGATATATAAGAAAGATAATAAAGAAGGGAACAGAAATAATTTTTGATAGATATAAGCTTCTTGTAGAATATCATATAAATGAAGATAATAAAGAATCTTTATTGTCTCATCTTCATGATAATTTTTTTAACTTTCCAGAGGAATATGCAAGCTATATAGATGAAATTATAAATAAAGCATTTGATGTTGATAGTCATGTTGCAATAGATGTTTATAAAACGCATAAAGGGTATGTTTTTTTAATAGGTCCACAGAAGAAAAGCGGGGAGTTTAAAAGCTACATCTTAGACAATGCAAAAAAATTCCCATTTGAGATAAACATAAAGCCAGTAGAGAAAAGAAGAGTTTATTTGCTAATAAAAAATGGTGTTTACGGATAAATCTTTAGAGGAATGTCTTGATGAAATTGAGTTTGATAGAGGTAAGTTGATTAAAATAAAAAGAAGCAAGTATGAGAAAAAACATCTTAAGATGTTTACTGGTGAGGAACCGGGTGAATACATAGATATTAATCCAATAACTGTTCTTTCACCAAGGTATTACAAAGAAATCCACAGAAGGATACTTAATGGTGAATGTTTAGAAGTAAACTACCACCAAATTCTTTCTTTGGATGGTTATTTTAAAGGAATTAGGGATGTGGCATTTATCAGTTTAATGTTCCTTGATAATCCACCAAGAAGAGAAAGAGACATAGATGTATACTTTTTTTCTGAAGTGTTTTCAAATTCTATAGAGTGGGGAGGCGAAGATTTAGAGTTTAACATTTGGGTTTCTAACAAAGGCAGTGTGATTGCTATTAAACAAGAAAACGAATGGGATTACAAAAAATACATTGAAAATTTCAAGAAAGGAATTGCAAAGCCAAAGGGCGGAGGCGCTGGAATGACTGTGATTGCAAAAGCGCCTTACGAAGTTGGCTACACAGACAATGGTAGGACAACTTATGTATTGATTAAAAAAGTATAGGTCAGGTATATCTTAGCATACCGATATTTATATAAACTCTTGGTTCTTACATTTTCCTATGGTAATTTCAGAGAGATGGATAAGAAAAAGATACTATGTATTGAGAGATACATTTGGTAATAAACCATTTACTAAGAAGGAAGCGCAAGAATTGTTCAAAAAAATGGATCTTTCCATGGAAAATATTAACGAATTATTTTCTACTCTCTCCAAAAAGGGATTTATTGAAATGGAAAAGAAAGGAACAAAATATTATTATATGCTTCAAGAACCCAAAGAAGAAAAAAAGAGCACTACTCGTGAAGAACTCCACAGTATCTTAATGGGTGGCGCAGATCTAATAAGAAATCGTGATTACAGATTACTTCTAATTTTATTATTCTACAAAGCTATGAGTGACAAATGGAAGAAAAAGGTTGAGGAATTATTGAAAGAAGGATACGAAGAAAGATTAGCATATCATATCGCAAATGAAGGGTATTACTACCTTTATGATGAAAATGAAGATAAATTATACTCTTGGGATGAGGTGTCAAAGAATAGATTGACACTCCCAAAGGATTTCTTAATTGCATTAAATAAAATTGCTGATATGAATGAAAAGTTTTCCGGATTAAAGTTGCTAGTAGATAGGTTGGGATTCACAAGCTTTGTAAGTAATGAAGAGAATAAAGAACTATTTTCAGAGCTAGTAAGTTTATTTAGCAGATTAGATCTAAGAAACGCAAACTACGACTTACTTGGTGCAGGCTATGAGTGGATTCTTTCAAAGTTTGCACCAACAAAGGCGAAAGCAGGAGAGGTTTATACTCCAAGAGAGGTAATACGTTTATTAGTTAATTTGTTAGATATTCAAAAAAATTCAGATATTTTAGATCCCGCGTGTGGATCTGCAGCTATGTTGATTGAATCATATAGATACGTGAGTGCAAAACATAAAGATGGCAGAACATTAAAACTAATTGGTCAAGAACAAAATGAAGTTACTGGTGTTATTGGTAAGTTAAACCTAGTCCTTCACGGAATTAAAAACTATGAAATATTCATTGGTGATAGCTTATCAAATCAAAGGTTTAAGGAAGCAGATTATGTGATAGCAAATCCCCCATGGAACTTAAAATATCCTATTGAAGGAAAGTTGAACGATAGATTGAAACAGATATACTCTTGTGGTATTACTCCAAAGCAAAGTGCAGATTGGTTATGGATACAGTTAATGCTCCACTTTTCAAAAAAGAAGGTTGGGGTTGTTATCGATAACGGTTGTCTATTTAGAGGTGGAAAAGAAAAGAGTATTAGGTCGCAGATCATCGACAACGATAAAATTGAGTGTGTAATTTTACTTCCAGAAAAATTATTCTACAATACCGGTGCACCAGGAGCGATAATCATTTTAAACAAAAATAAATCTAAAGAAAGGAAAAACAAGATTTTATTTATTAATGCATCACAAGAATTTGAAAAACACCCAGATGTTAGAAAATTAAACATTCTAGGCCAAAAAAACATAGAAAAAATCTCAAATGCTTATAAGAAATTCAAAAACATCAAAGGATTTTCAAGAGTTGTTTCACAAGAAGAAATTAAAGAAAATGAATACAATCTCAATGTTACGCTTTACGTATTCCCTGAGGAAGAAGAGGAAGATATTGATGTAAACAAAGAATGGAAAGAATTGGGAAAAGTTGAGAAAGAAATTAAACAAGTTGAGGAAAAAATAAATGAGTTTTTAGAGTTGATGAAATGAAAAATATAGCATTGGGTTTTATTTTCAAATACTCTGAAAAGATTTTACCATTCATAACTAGAAGATTATATAGTCTCTCCAAACTCAAAGAACATATCGATATTGATGTTAGAAGTACTAATCCAGTGAGTATTTGTTTAAATCAAATTCCTAAACTTATAATATATTTTAAAATAACAAATAAATCACCTTATGAGGACATTGTACTTTATGGAGGAGAATTTTCAATATGGTTAAAAAATAGTGGAGGATCACAACCAATAGGGAGATTTAATTTTGCAAAAAGAAAAGTTGTAAAAAAAGGATCTACAGAGGAGATTTCCTTTTCAAGAAACTTAAATAAATTTGAGGTAACTTTTGCTAAAGAATATTTTGGTAAAAAAGAAAATATAAATGCAGATATATCTACTAAGTTTTATTTTAGTTCGGTCCTGTATCCTATCTTTGAGGTAGAAGTGAATTTAGACAATAAGCCATGCAAGAGAGAGTAATGATGTAGATTTAAAGGTGTAATCAAAATGAGAGGGATAATGAATAAAAATAACATAACAAGGTATAAAATTTTAGAATTTTTATATTTAAAAAATCAAGAAAGTAAAACTGTAAACTCCCAAGAAGTAACTTCCATAGGATTTTCTAAAGAGGAAGTTTCCACTAATCTTAAATTTTTGAAAGATGAGGGTTTAGTTGATTATATCTCAACATTTGGTTCTTTTCCTTTTGTTGGTATTAAGATTACATCAAAGGGTATAAGATTAATTGAAGAAATTTATTTATCAAAAAAGAATAAAAAAAATATCTCAAATTGGATAAAAGTTAATGCTTCTTGGATGATCCCATCGCTTATTGAAATAATTAAATTAGTGATTTAAAAATGAAAATCAAATTCAAACAAACTGAAATAGGAAAAATCCCCCAGGATTGGGATGTTGTGAAAGCTAGAAGTTACATTAATTTTGTAAAAGGTACTGAACCAGGGAGTAAAAATTATAACAAAGATGGCAAGGGTGTACGATTTTTACGTGTAAATGATATAACCAAAAAGAGAGAAGATATTACTTTTACATCATCAAAAGACGTTACTCTTGTTAGTAAAAAAGATATCCTCCTCTCACTAGACGGAACACCTGGAATTGTAGCGAGAGGATTTGAGGGTGCTATTTCTTCTGGGATAAGAAAAATTACTATTAAAAACGAATTTAACAATGTATTAGATTATGATTTTTTATATTATGTACTGCAT
>JAGGWW010000038.1 GCA_021163365.1 Nanobdellota archaeon | reverse complement strand
TTTATCAAACTATCAACAATCACAATTCCAGGCGTGTCTCTTGTCACCCACTCTATTTTTTCAATGTTTAATTCTTTCATCAACAACTTTGCTTTTGCGTAAAGTTTTTTGAGATGTTCTTTTTTAACCTTATATTTTCCATTTAATTGATTAACAACTAATTTGCTGTCTGAAAACAACTTAATTTCTTCATCTCTTGGACAAACCCTCAAAGCATTTATAATTGCTTGATATTCTGCAATGTTATTTGTCGCTATTCCAATGTACTTTGCGCTTTTCTTAATTAGCTTGTCGCCTCTAAAGATAACAAATCCAGAAGCAGCAGGTCCTGGATTTCCTCTCGCAGCTCCGTCGGTGTATATTTTTATCATTTTAATCTATTAAACTCCTTTTTTAGCTTTGGAAAGAATTTCTCTAAAAACATAAGAGCTTCTTTACACATATCAACAGAAATCTTTTCTCCTTTATAAACTGCTTTATTTCTTAAAATTCTATATCTGTCAAAGTTAACAATGTCTTCTTCTGAAAAATTGAAAAATTCCTTAAGAAAAGAAATCAATGCTTCGTGAGAATATGGCTTATACCCTTTTAGCGACATTAAAGCTTGCCCAGCCTCTCTCAAGCACTCGTAAATATCTTCAAAGATATAAGTTGATGTATTTTCATTTATATCACGTGCCTTAATAGAATACTTTAATCTTCCTTCTGCTTTTTTCATAAGAGCACTTGCTTCATTTGGGTCAGGAGACTTTTTCTTAACAAGATTATACTTCAAATAATATTCAAACTCATAAATCATCATACCACCTTAAGGTATCCATATAAAACTACACCATTTGCAAGAGTGTTAAGAAATTCTGGATCCGACTTTTTCACATCTATTTCATAAATCTTAATTACTCTTCTCAATTTCTTTTCAAATTTACTAAGATTAAGCTCCTTTCTCTTTTTTGTAATTATTGCAATATCTATGTCGCTTTTTGATATGTCTTCACCCTTACTATAACTTCCAAAGAGAACAATACATTTTGGCTCTTCGTATTCCTTTCTTAAAAAATCCAACAAACCAGATTCAAAAATTGAATAAATGTTGTAAATGCGTTTAAGCTGGACAAATTTTTCATTCCTAGTTGCATAAACATTTTTTACTACTTTTTCCTTTTTTACTTTAAGTAGCCCTTCTTTTTTGAGTTTTTCTACTATCTTCCGTATTCCTGGCATAGAAAGTCCGATTAATCTTTCTAATTCTCTTAAATGAAACTTCTTCTCAGGATATTTAAAAAAAATCTCCATCACTTTTAATGTGGAATCTTTTGTTATCATATGATATCTTTAGTTATCAGTTGATATATAAAGTTATCGTTCCTTTTCGAAGTAAAAAAGCCCCGGGTGGGACTCTCAATCAGACCGGTTGCGGGAGGTATCGGAACCCGCTGGCGGTTCTGATGTTTGAACCCACGACCTACTGCTCTCTCATCAGATAACCTTCTGCCAGTCATCGTTGCCTCATAGCGCAATGCTTCTTCATCTGGAGCCCATTGCTTTTGCAAAAGGGCTTTACGAGGCAGTCGCTCTACCAGATTGAGCTACCGGGGCTTAAAATCCCTTAAGAAATTTTCTCTTTATTAAAATATCTATCAAGCCATATATTTAAGAACGAGATACATTGTGAAGTAAAATACATGTTTGGTCCTATTGAAATCGCCTTTGCATTTTTCTTTAAAAATTTCTTTTCTTGTTTTGGAATTCCCTCATGGTCTCCAATCACAAATATTGGATTTTCTCCAAATTTTATTTTTTCTATATCTTCACCTTTTTTATCAAGATAGTAAATTTCTTCATCTAACTTTTCTTCAACAATCTTTCTAAAACTCTTTTTCTCAATAAATACACCAGGAAAAGCCTTTACTTTTCTTTTTGGTTTGTATTTCCAAAGTGTTGCTCTTATTAAATTTCCAACATCTTTTTTAGAGATTGGTAAATCAGGGTCATAAGTTATTTCAATGTGCTTTGGTGGGTCTGGAGGACCATTTAAAACAATATGGAGAGTAACATCATTTCTAATTGCATTACTCAAAAACAAAGCAGATATTACTGAATGGCACACGATGTCCATTCTTCCAGCTTTCATTAAATCTCTCCAATCTCCCTTTGTCCTTCCATGATTAGATATTAAAATAAACTCTCTCATCTTATTGCAATCCTCCTTGATTTTGGAAGCACATTCTTTAATAATCCATTTTCATATTTAGCAATTCCCAAAATATCATTATTATTTTTAACAATAACAAAAGCCCCTTCTTCACAGTTAATTACCTTGCTTGGTTTTACATCAAATCCGCTTAAAAAACTCTTAACATCGTCTATCTCACAAACATTTTTCTTTGCTTTTTCCCCAACCATTTGAGCACCTTCAATGCTTAACCTTAATTTTCCTTTATCAATTCTTCCAAAGTAAAGACCAATAGCTTGAATTCTTAATTCATTTAAATCTATTTCAAAAATTTCTTTTGTTGCAAGCCAAATCTTATTTTCTTTTCCTGTAATTAAAACAGCAAAGTTACTTAAGCTAATCTCAACCCCATAGCTATCTAAAACAATCCTTTCAATTTCTCTTATTTCCTTTTTACTTAATATTCTCATTTTCTTAACTTTGCAACAAAAAAACCAGATGTTTTATTATCTTGCGGATAAATCCTTGCGCATTTTTTAACATCTTCAAAAAATGTTTTTTTACCAAACCTAACAACACCGTTTCTTATCTTAAAATCTTTTAATCTAATTCTTTCAACAGAGACACCAAACTTTTTTATTGCATAATTTACAACCTCTTCGTTTTCTTCTGGCTCTAATGAACAAGTAGAATAAACTAAAACACCACCCTCTTTTAAACAAGAAATAGCAGAGGCAATAAGCTGTTTTTGAAGATTTGATGCAATAATAGATGCTCTTAAGCTCCATGTTTTTGCAGTATGTGGTGATTTCATAATTATGCCAGTTCCTGTACAAGGTGCATCAAGCAAAATCTTATCAAACTTTATTGGTACCTTCTTAAACCATTTTCCATCCATTCCAGTTGCAATAGTGTTCATTACTCCACATCTTTGAAGATTGGACCTAAGCGCAATCATTCTTTGAAGATATCTCTCATTTGCAACAATTACACCTTTATTTTTCATCATCTGCGCCATTTGCGTTGTTTTACTTCCAGGAGCAGCAGCCATGTCAAGCACAACATCTCCTTCTTTTGGATTTAAAACAACAGGAGGAATCATTGATGCCACTTCTTGTTTGTAGATGTATCCAAGAAAATGTTCAAGGGTATTCCCAATTGCATATTCCCTTTCTTTTAAAATAAATCCATCTTTGTAAAAAGGAACTTGTTTTAATTTCCATCCTTTTTGCTTTAATCTTTTAATTATTTCATTCCTCTTTGCTTTTAATGTGTTAATCCTAACAGAAACAGGCAACTCTAAAAACATGTGTTTTTCTAATTCATCGACATCTTCAATTATTTCCGATTGTCTTTCTATCCAAACATCCTTTAGTTTCACAAGAATAAGAAAAGCAAATTCATTTATTTATTTTCCTTAAGATAAACTGTGTGTGTTGTAAATGGAATTTCAATATTATTTTCTTTAAATGCCTTAAACAATGCTTTTCTTAACTCATGCCCAACAGAGAACTTATCACTTCTTGTTTTAACTTTAAGAAAAACCTTAAACTTTAATCCAGAGCTTCCAAATTCATAAAACCTTACAATGGGTTCAAAGTCTTTAACGCATTTATCGTTTGAGTCCCTTATTTTCTTAGCTGTTTCATAGATTACTTTTTCAACCTTTTCAACATCACTATCATATGCAGCTTCTATCTCAACACTTGTTGTTATAATTGAATCTGGCAAGTTATAATTTATTATAATGCTTTCTCCAAGCTTTTTGTTTGGAATTACAATAACATTGTTTTGTGGTGTTTTTAGCTTTGTTGTTCTCCAGCCAATGCTTAACACAGTACCACTTATCTTTTCATCTCCCCCAATCTCCACAAAGTCTCCTGGCCTAATTGGTTGGTCAGCAGTTAGATAAATTCCAGCAAAGAAGTTTGAGAGAGTATCTTGAAGCGCAAGAGCAACAGCCAAGCCAGCAATTCCTAAGCTAGCAAGCAATGGACTTATCTCCACACCAAAAGTATTTAATACAAACATTAAAGCAACAACACCAACAGCTAAAGAAACAATTTTTTTAAGCAAATATGTTAATCCAATTCCTAACCTTGATTTTGCGCTCTCAATAATTATGTTAATTATTTTAACTACTATGTAAGTGCTAATCCCTATCCAACACAAACTAAAGATTTTGTTTAAAATTGCAGAATAATCAGCAGTAAAAGACGCGTAATTTAAACTAAATTGCAAACCAGCAATTAACAAAGCCAAATAAACAGGCTTCTTTGATATCTCTAAGATTTTATCATCAACATCTGTTTTTGTTTTTGAAGCAATCTTTTTTAATTTCTTGTAAAACAACAAATAAAATATCTTCCCAACTGTCAACAAAGCTAACACAGTTATTAAAATAATTAACAAATCCCACCAGTTCTCTTGAACAAAGCTAACAATGTTTATCATTCTATCACTGTTCCAATGAACTCTTTATTATTTAATACATTTTTTAGATTTTTAATATCTTTCCCAATTACTATAACCTTTATATTTTCTTTTTTACATATTTGTGCAGCAAGCGGGTCGAAAACATAATGCTTTCCAGCCCCTTTTATTTTCTTTCCAAACATTTTTTCAAATTCAAGCCAATCCATTTTTCTAATTAATTTTGCATCTTTGTACTTGTCGGGGTCCTTTGTGTAAACACCTTTTACATCTGTTATATTTATTAAAACATCTGCCTTCATGCTTTTAGCAATTAAAGCAGCATCTGTGTCTGTTGTCCAGCCAGGTTTATACCCTCCGGATACGATTAACCCTTTCATCTTACCAATCTCATTTGGGTGTTCTTTTGAGAATTTTGCATTTAAAACCATTGCAAGAAACTTTGCATTTAAATGTGTAGCATCTATCCCAAGCTCGTGCGCTTTTTTTGTTGAAATTCCAAAGTCTTTTGCTTTTCTGGTATATATCCTTGCTGTATAACCACCGCCACAAACAATAGAGAATCTATGTTTTTTCTTATATTTCTTAATCAACTTTGCAAATTCTTTAATGAATTTTACATCTATTTCTTTTGGCACAATTACAGATCCACCAAGTGATATAACTATTTTCATTTTTTTCTTTCCAGCCAATTTCTAAGAGTGTAATAATTAAGGTAAATATCTAAAGGTATATTTAATTCATATAAAATCTCATCAACAGCTTTATTACATGAAGTTAATTGCCCAAATGGAATGCCAGCCTTAACAACAGGATGTGCGCACAATTCTCCACAATTCCCCAAATAAGGACATATTCCATCAAATCCAGCATATACACCAACAAAATGAGTTTTTATTGCTTCTTTATCTTCTTCATACAACATAGACATAAGTTCATCTAAATTGCTCCATATCTTTTCTCCATCTGTTTTTATAATCATATTTGGATTTAAAGAAATCCAAGCTGGTATGTATACTTTTCCATCAATTATCTTTAATCTATCACCAAAATCTTCGCTTTCCAAAAATTTAGAATCATAAACAATCGGTTTCCCTCTTAATCTTTCTGGAACATTTTTAATATTTATTTCCATTTAAAGCACCTTTAATATTTTAATTTCATTTTACATTCTTTAATCTTTTGGAGTGCTTCTTCATATGGGTTGTCCTCTGCAATCTCCTTTGGTTTTTTGTTGGGTTTTCATCGTACTCTTTTAAGTATTTTTTAAGTAGCTCATTTTTCATAAGAAGCATTTTCTTTATAATTTCTTTTCCTTGTTTGAATTCAACTTTATTTCCATAGTAACTTATGCTATTCCTTATCCATCTTAATCTGTCGAATTCAATATAATCGAACTCAGGAAGGACATCTCTTAATAATTCTTCAATACATATATGCGATAATACTTTATATCCTTTCATTATGCATATTGCTTCGAGTATTTGTCTGAGCGAATCATACGCCAATAGAATATAAGATGTTACATTTCTCTCAGTTATCTTTGCTTCTTTAACAGTTGCCTCATTTGTATGGGATATCTCAATAAGAGATTTTATTAGTTCTATATTTTTTGTGGTTCTTTTTATCAAACCCTTCCTTTTGCATTCCTTTAAATCCATTTTATTTCTCCTTGTATTGTTATCCCATTAACTATATTGTTTATAAGGTGCTTGTTTTTAATAGAAGATATTTTGTCAACTACGAATAGTTGAATGCTTCTTTTAATTTTCTTTTCGAATTTTTTAATTTCAGCAACTTCCTTCCTTTCAGATATTATTAATAAATCAAAGTCGCTTGTTTCTGTATCCATCCCTCTTGCTGCCGAACCGAATAACACAATCGTTGGCTTTAGATAGAAAGTGTTAAGGAAGCTAATCAAACCACTCTCTCTTAAAGTTCGTATGTTGAAATATACCTTTGTATCTCTATACAGGTTGCTTTCTAAATTGGCAGAATAGAGTTTCATTATCCTTTCTTTCCTTACTTTGAGGAACCCTTTCCTTTTTAGCTTATTAAGTATCTTGCTTGCTGTTGGTGGAGAAACCTTAGACATTCGTGCAATTTCCCTTACATTGAACTCTCTTGTGGGATAAGTGAGAAATATTTTCGCTATGTTAATATTTTCTAACATGTGTTAAAATTATTTAACACTTGTTTATAAATCTTTCTATAGCGAGTTAAAGATGTCTTTTATACTTACTTTTTCTTCTTTTCCTGTTTCCATATTCTTTATTGTAACCTTTTTGTTTTTCAAATCCTTAGGTCCTATAATTATAACTTTTTTAATTCCTTTAGTTGATGCATACTCAAGCTGTTTGGATATGCTTCTTCCCATTAAATCCATTGCACAATTATATCCTTTCTCTCTTAACTTATTTGCAATATCTATTGCTTTTGGAATCATATTTTGATTAACAGGAAGCAAATAAACATCAACAACTGTTTTAACAATTGGAATAACGCCGCTATCTTTAATAATCTCAATTATTCTTTCAATTCCAAATGAAAATCCTACTGCAGGTAAATCAACTTTTTGATTACTTAGCTTTGAAATAAGTTTGTCATATCTTCCTCCGCCACCAATGCTTCCTATTTTTTTATCTTTGCTCATTAATTCAAAGATGTTTCCAGTGTAATAATCTAAGCCCCTTGCAAGACTTAAATCCACAACAACATCTTTCACATTGAAATATTTTAAGAATTCAATGAGCTCTCTTAATTCTTCTAAACCTTCAACACCTTCTTTTATTTTACCAATAATTTTTTTGGCTTTTAAAATAACCTCATTTGGCTTTCCAGAAATAGAAATGATTTCCATAATTTTCTTAATAACACTTGCCTTCAGCTTAAGCTTTTTTAATTCTTCTTTAACACCTTTTTTACCAAGCTTATCAAGCTTATCAATTGCTCTAATTGCTTGAATTGTTTTTTTCTTATCAACTCCAGCATATTCCATAATTGCATATAGAACCTTCCTATTGTTTAATCTCATATAACATCCTTTTAGTCCAAGCTTTTCAACTGCTTCTAATGCACAAGCAATTACTTCTGCATCAGCTAAGCTTGATTTTGCCCCAACAGTGTCAATGTCGCATTGATAAAATTCGCGATACCTTCCCCTTTTTACTTCTTCTGCTCTCCAAACTTTTCCAATCTCATATCTCTTGAATGGTTTTGGAATAGCTGGGTTTTCAGTTATAAATCTGACAAGCGATACAGTTTGGTCATATCTTAATGCTAACTCTCTTCCACCCCTATCTTTAAATTCATAGATTAACTTTTCTTCATCACCATATTTTCCTTTAAGTGTTTTTGCTAACTCAATTGCTGGTGTTTCAAATGGCTCAAACCCATATCTTTCAAAAACATTCCTCACAATAGCAAAAACCTTTTGTCTTAAAATCATTTCTTGTGGCGGAAAATCCCTCATTCCTTTAACTGGCATTTTTCCTCACCTGTTTTAAAACATTTTACTCTTTTATATCTTTGTTAGTCAAACATACCATATTTCTCTCTAACTTTTGTAACACAAACATCCATGCTTTCATAAAAATCACCTGTTAAAGCATATGCAACCATTCTACACCCACCACCACAAATCTTCTTATAAGCACATTTACCGCATTCTCCCTTTAACTTGTTAATATTAAAATCTTCAAACCTTGAATTTCTTGTTAGTTTTTTCTCGCCAGCTGCCATAAAGCAGGGATAATATATGTCTGTGTCAGTAAGAGGTTCTATTGCAACATATCCTGGGCTTGCAGCGTAGCATACATACTTTGAAGCTGAATTTGGATTTGCTAGGTATTCTAATGTGCTTTTAGAATATAAGTCAGGCCCAAAAGATGCACCTAAGCTTATCCTTATTTTGTCTTTGAATTTTTTTCTTAGATTAAGCACACTTAAAATAAATTCTTCTGTTTCTTCTGTTGACATTGCTAATCCACTTATGCTTCTGCCATTTCCAACTGGAAGAAATCTGTAAAATCTTATTGAACTTACATTTACTTCATAAGCTAATTTTACAATCTCCTCTACTTTTCTATTATTTGCTTTGCTAACCACAGTATAAACTCCAACCTTGAATCCTTTTTGTAGCGCATATTTTATACCTCTTATAGTCTTCTCTCTTGTTGCACTTTCTCCTGTAATCATTTTTTGGGTTTCATCATCAGCTCCTTCAAAATTACCAATACTTAATTCTCTTATTCCATAACTCCATAGTTTGTTAAGTATGTCTTCATTTAATGCAACACCGTTTGTTAGAACCCTCCTCCTTTTTGTTTCTTTCATTAATGTTAGTATCTCGTCTATGTCTTTACTAACTGTTATTTCAAGAGGGTATAAAAAGACATTAGGATATTTTCCTACAATGTCCTTTATTTTTCCCATGTCAAAATTGGCAATTTTTTGCTTTCCTGCAAAACATTGATTACAATTTAAATTGCAGCCATCGCGAATAACTATGTCAACTATGCTTTTGTTTCTTTCAGAAACAATATTTTCAAGCTCATCGAATTCAATGCCAAGAACTTCTTTTATTCTTCTTTCCAAGGTTTTCTTTTTAAAAGAAAAGCTTGTGAACTAAATCACCCATAAAATACCACCTCCAGAAATAGAACTAATTAATTCACATTCTTTCTTTTTTAAAGAAATCTTTGTGAACTAAATCACCACTCATAATAATCAAAATAAGCACCTCACATTTATAAATTTTTTCATTACTTTTTAATAGTTATATTTCATTAGAATAAACAATTGCCCATTCATCTTCTCCTTCCCAAACTTTTACATAGTAAATAGGGAATTTGTTTCTTAATTTTTTAATAACATATTGTGCAATTGTTTCCATTCCATAGAATTCAATTCCTTCTGTTTTAAGAGAATGGGAAATTCCTTTGTACTCCATCTCTCTTGTAATTTTTTGCAATTCCTTTTTAAATTCAATTGCATCAATTCCAGCAACTTTTTTTGTTTCTTTATCAATACCATCTCTTGCAACAACCTCTATCTTAAATTTAATAGGAACACCTTTAAAAAAAACAGTAACACTTGAAACAACTCCAAGCTCCGCCATTTTTTTCACCTTAATAAATACCAAAAATTCTTAAAATCTTTTGAGTAATCGTCTCTGGCTCAAGGGTTCTGTAATCTTCACCAATCATCCTTGCAGCTATTTTTTTAATTGCTCTGCTTGCTGGAGAATTTGGAAAAGCATAAATCAAAGGTTTTTTCATAGCTATTGATTTCTTTACACATTCATCTTCTGGAATTATTCCAACAACAGGTAATTCTAAAAACTCTTCAACATTTTCTTTAGTCATCTCCCAATTTTTATTGCTTACACGATTAAGAATAACACCAAGTGGTTTAATTCCTAATCTCTTTGCAAATTCATATGTTTTAAGAGCATCAGTCAAAGCATGAATTTCTGGATTTGTTACAAGAATTAATTCATCTCCTGCTTCAATTGCTTGCTTTGCTTCATTTCCTAAACCAGCAGCACAATCTATTAAAGCAAATTCTGTTTCTCCAATTAAATCATTTAGAACATGTGCCATTTTCTTTCTTCTTTTCATACTTAAATGCTTTACAGACAAACCAGCAGGAATTACTTTTAATCCTGATGGATGCAAATAAATTGATTGATTTATTTTTGCTTTCCCCGCAAGAACATCATGAAGTGTGATAGGTAATCTTGGCATCCCAAGAATAACTGAAACATTTGGTGTTGACACATTTCCATCAACAACAACTACATCTTTTCCAAATTTATGAAGTGCTGCTCCCAAGTTTGTTGTAATTGTTGTTTTACCTACCCCACCTTTACCACTACTAAATACAATAAGCCTTGTCATATTGATTTAAAAGAATCCACATAATATAAGGTTTTTGATTAAGAATGGGCCAGGCCGGATTTGAACCGGCGACACCACGGTCTTCAGCCGTGTGCTCTCCCAGGCTTCGCCAACCTTTTCCGTAAACACTTTGCGCGTCAGCGGAAAGGGTTTTGAGCTACTGGCCCACGCAAAATTCTAATTAATTAATCTTTAAAATGTTTTTGTTGATTCAACAACCATTTTTTAAACTTTGTATAAACTTTACTATAACTATACATCGAAGCAAGTTCTAAAAACTTATTAACAGATAAACTAGCAAATTTAACATCAAGAAGGCTTGGATTTTCCTTTGAAGCTTTTACTATTTCTTCTTTTATTCTTGCACGCGTTTTAATTGACCTAACAACACTTGAAATTGACATGCCTTTTTTCTCTGCTATCTCCTTTAAAGCATAGCTTTTTTTGAAATCCTTTGAAAGCTCAAGTATATCCTTCTTTCTATTGTATTTCATTAAATCAAAAAATCCATTTTCATGAAATGGGTCTTCTTTCCAAAACTTAAGAACTTCTGTTATTCCAACAACTCTTCTATGTCTCTTAATATCCTCTCCTTTTCTAATAGGAGCACAGCTTATAATAAAATTAGTTGCTTTAAATGAAGTTGAAGGCACTCTTAAATCATTTACAATCCTATCCCACACATCATAAGCAGAACTTCCATGAATTGTTCCGAAAACAACATTTCCAGCAGCGCCAATTCTCATTGCCTCAAAAAGAGACTTTGCTTCTTCTCCACGCACCTCACCAATTACTAAAACAGACTCACCTAACCTTAAAGCACTTCTTAATGCTTCTTCTGCACTTACCTCATATGCTTCTCTTTGAAGCGTTGATTTAATTCTTAAATGTTGGATGTTAAAACCTAAGTCACGTAATCTTTCAACTGGCAATTCTGGAGTATCTTCTATTGCAATAATTCTATACTTTTGAGGTATCTCTGCAAGCAACGCACTTAACAAAGAAGTTTTTCCACTACCTCTTGGCCCTGTTATTAACATTGATTGCTGCGAATCTATTAAAAAAGAAAGCAAACCAGCAGCTTCCGCTGATATCATTTTGTTTGCAATAAACTTTTGAAGAGTCCATGGTTTAACAGCATGTTTTCTAAATGCAAAACCAGTGCCATTGAAAGTCATTGGCTCTGTTACACCAGCTATCCTAACTTTTAATTCTTTTAAATCAGCATGTAAAACAGGATATGACTCATCAAATGGCCTTCCAGAAAGCATCCTAAACCTTGTTGATAACTTTTCTATTTCTTCTTGTGATAAAATAACATTTGTCATGCATTCTTCATAATCTTGGTGATAAACATAAACTGGCTTATCTCCAGGAGAATCAACATAAACATCTTGTATCTTTGGATCTTTTAAAATAACTTCTATAATGCCATAGCCAAAAGAATATCTTTTTAAAATCTCAACAAGAATCTTTCTTTCTTCCTCACTTAAATCATCAGCAACTTTGTTTATTACCCTTTCACAAATCGCATGACTTTTCCTTAAATCATATTCTTCATTGCTAAGTTCTTCAAAAGCTTTGTTTAAAATCGCTAAATTCTTTTTGCTTAAATTAAGTTCTTTTGGTGTTATACAATAAATTGGGTATAACTTGTTTGCTGACTCATAAATCTTTATCTCAGAGCCATCAACAGAATAACTTTCAATAAGTTTTCCTTTTTTAACATCTTCAATGTGGAAGGAAATAAATCCTGGAACAATCCTGTCTTTAAACACAATGTGATAAATCTCTTCTTTTGTTTTTCCTTTATTTTCATTTATTAATTTCCAAAGTTTTGTTTTTGCTAATATCTGCTTTACTTTTTTAAAAAAAGCAGAATCTCTTCTGCATGGTTTTATTTCATTTAAATAAAGAATTGCACCTATTGGGTCTTCTTCTAATTTATATTTAAAAACAGCATAATGTTCGTAATCATCATCGCATAGCTCTTCTTCATTTGGCAGTTTTCTAATTGCATTTAAATAATCTTTTAAAACACCAAAAGATTCTTCATTTAACACTTTTCTATAAGACTTTTGGAAAATAACATTATCAACATCCTTATATTCAAAAATCCTTTTTTCAATACATGAAAAGCATGCAGTGTTTCCTAAAGAAGCATTGTTAGCGCAATTTTTGCAATTTATTACTAAATATTTTTTTGTACCAAGCTTTATTATCTTATGCTCTCCAACCATACCGCACCCCTATTACTTTAAAGTAACAACCAAGATATAATAAAGCTTTCTACTTTAACTCAAACACCTTTTTAATCTCAACATCTTTAAATCCACATTCCTTTGCAATCCTTTTTATATCCTCTTGTTTAAATCCCCTTCTTTCTAAAGCCTTTTTAAGACCAATTAATAAATCAGTACTATCTCTTTTTTTAATCATCTTTTTGCTTAAATGATAAGATAAAATTCCAGCACCGCTTAAAACACCTTTTACAAAAACAACAGTTATAAAACCAATTACAAAGTAAATAAGCAAAGAAAACCATGAGTTATATGGAACAAACGAATTTAAAATAAAAACAAGCAAAACAACAAATAAAACAACTTCCAGAATTTGCATATACATCTTTTTAAAAACACCAAAAACCTTTGATGCTAAAAACTCCCCAATTGTTATACCAATGACAAGAGACAATGTTGCTAACATTTGAAGAATCATACTTTAACAACCTCCAATCCATATTCCTTTGCAAATTTTATTATAATATCTTTTTTGTTTGCACCTTTCCAATCAATTAAACAGTATTTTATTTTCTCAATAGATTTTTCAATCATTTGCTTAAAAATTTCTTCATCAAGATATTGCAGAGCATACTTTGGCATCACATGTCCAATAGAATAAACATCTTTTAACAATATGTTTGTAAACTTCTCAGGATAATGAGTCCCTCCAAAAGCAATTGCATGCTTCAAAAAATTTTCTTTTTGATTTAAGGTTCTCTTTATTGCATGTGCAACAAGACTTGCTGCAATTTCATCTTTCCACTCTTCTTCAGATGAACCTATTTCAACAAACATAACTGGTTTATTGAAATGTGTTGGACCATGATGTGTTGCTTCAATCACAACTTGATATTTTTCTAACTCCTTTTTATTCCATTCTCCTTTAATTTTCCAAAGATTCCTAATAAAAATCTTTTCAAGGCTTGGAAATGAAAAACCAAGCTCTTTTGCATTTCCACCATGACTTACATCATTTGAGAAATTTCCAGGAAAATGAGCTGTTAAACAAGGCAATTCAGACTTAGATTTATGTCTTGATAAGAAAATATATGCATCAGCATCTGGCAACTCTTTTGCAAAAATTATATCTTCTTGAATAAAATGAACATCTAAACCAAGCTTAACACATTCTTTTGCAATATTAGTTCCAGCAATATCCTTTTTTGAAGCAATGAGCCTTATCACATTTTATTAAATAAGTTTATTTTATAAAAAGATAGTCATTATTTCAAAGTGAATAAATCTTTTAAATTTTCACTGCTTTTAACTATTTGGGGGTGAATATGTCTACAGCTTCACAAGAAATATCTAGCGTATCAATTGACCCATTTTGGAAAGAAATAGATATTACTAAAAGCAGGATATATCCAAGCAAATTACCTGATGGAATTTATTTACCAACACAAGTTGTTGACATTGCTAATGCTTATAGAAATAAGGAAAAATATGCTGATTATAAAAAAGTAGAAGATGCAAAAGAACGCTCAGAAAAAGAAAACGCATATAAAGCTAATTTAAAGATAATTGAAAACTTTGAAAAAAGAATCAAGTCTTTAGAAGAAATGCTAGAAAATCCAGAAATTGAAAACAAAGAAGAAATAAGAAAATCCCTCTTATATATGGAATCATTTCAATCAAGAGCATTGACTTTATCAAGACAAATAGCAGAAATAGAAAAACACTATGAAGAAAAAGAGCAAATGGAAAACGAAAGGTACAAAAAGAAATTAAAAAAACTTGAGAGAGATAAAGAAAAAAGGAAAAAATATGTTAAAACAGAACAAAGAATACTTCAAAGAATTGGATTTGCAATTGGAGAGTTTTTAGTTCCTGTTATCACATATTTGTTTACAGAAGACATAATTACAAATGAAATTGAAAGAGTTCTTATTTCCATAGCAACAGTGCTTCCATCATTTGGAATAGGTGAATACTTACTTGGAAGAATAAAAGATTTACGCATTAAAAAAGTTGTAGAAGAATTTGAGCCACTATTCCAACAAGCTGATAAAGAACATTATGACAACTTACAAAGAATAAGAAATGATAAAAAAAGAGAATTAAAAAACAAATACTATAGAAAAATAGGAGAACTTGTTGAAGAACTATATAGATATTTTCCAGATGCTGTTGAACTTGTAAAAATTAATCAAATAGAAATAGAAGTTACTCAGCCATCTAATCCTAAATCTTCAAGCCTTCTTTGAGTCTCAACACCAACTACAACAGGCAACTCTACTCCAACTTCTTTAGCCTTTTCTTGCATTTTTTCAAGTAAATCATCTATTGTTATCTTTTTATCTCCATTTACCTTAAGTCTTAAAACTGATAACCCATAATATACATTTTTGAAGTCTTCACTATCTTTTATCAGAGAATTTTTAACATACTCTTGGGCTTTTTCAACAAGCTGGGTATAACTATCCGGTTGATACACCATATAAAATATAAATAATTTGTGATTTAAAAAACTTTATAGCCCCGTGGTGTAGTGGCCAAGCATGGGAGGCTCTGGATAGGAACCACCAGCGGGTTCCTATTACCTCCTGCACCAAATGGAGACACCTCCAGACCGCGGTTCGAATATCAGAACCTCCGGCGGGTTCCGATACTTCCAGCGTCCGGAGCTGAGCGAGAGTCCGCGCGGGGCTATATTTATAAACACAAAAATACTTGCAAAAGTTGGTGATAGAAAATGCCAATTGCAAGAACAAGATTAAAAGAAACATCAACAAAAAGATATGATGTTGAATCAGATAAAATAAAAATGGGGAAATTAGAAACAAACATAACAATAACAAATTTAAAAGAGCTTAAAAATGAACCAAAAGCAGTTATATTTGAATACAAATACAATGTTTCTTATCCACTTGCAGAGCCAAAAGACAAAAAATTAGGAGAAATAACAATAACAGGAGAAGTTTTATATGTTGGAGAAGAAAAAGAAATACAAGATTTGCTTAAAAATTGGAAAAAGGATAAAAAAGTAAAAGGCACACTCCTTGCAAGGATACTTAATGCAGCAATGACAGATGCGCAAATAGAAGCAATTGAACAATCTAAGAAAGTTGGACTACCATCTCCAGTGCCACTTTTAAGATTTAGAGGCAAATGAGAATAGCTATTTTTGTTTTATGTCTACTTGTTTTAATTTTGTTTTCTTTAGCTGTAATAAAAACAATGCCAAAGACTACTGTTTTTGAATGTTATGTTGATGAAGATTGCGTTCCAGCCCAATGTTGTCATGCAACAAGTTGTGTTCCTAAAGAAAAAGCCCCAAATTGCGAAAATGTGTTTTGCACAATGGAATGCAGGAATGGAACAATGGATTGTGGAAAAGGCTATTGTAAGTGTGAAAATGGATTTTGCAAGGCAGTTATAGAAGGATAAGATGGGCTTGTTTTTTAAAAATAAGGAAAAAATTCGCTTTTTCAAATCTTAGAAAAATTTAAATATATAAGGTTTGTAATGTATTTACAGGTGTAAATATGAAACTCGTTTGTCCGCATTGCAACAAGGAAATTGTAATTAAAAAAAAGAAAAACAAATTTTCAAACAGAACAAGAGACCCAATATCAAAGATAAAAAAAATTCTTATAATGCTAAAAAGCCAAAATGAATGGGTATGGATAAGAAGAATAGCTAAACAAACAAAAATAAAACCTTATTCTGTTAGTTATTTAATTGAAAAATACCTTTTTCCATATGTTGAAATACTAGAACCTTTGGACGTTTATGAGGCAACAGGGATAAAAATGAAGATGATTAGGCTTAAAAACAAAGAAATCGACATAAATAAAATAATTGAAGACATAAAATTGAGAATTAACAGTTAAGAAGGACAAAATAGCATTTTCTTTTTAGATTTCTTTTGGAACTCTCACTTTTTATCTATCACTTTACACTTGTTTTCAATTAGTCTTTGCATTTCTTTTAGCCATCTCTCACTTTTTTAAAATTCAATATTGAAAAAAAATAAATAATTATACTTCTACTCTAATTATTTCCAATACTCTCAGAGCATCTTCAGAACCCTTATGTGTTGAATGTGTCGAACTTGTTGACGAATGTGTCGAATTTGTTGTCGAAAGTGTTGAATGTCGAAAGTGTTGAGTGTTGAATGTGTTGAGAAATCTTCAACACATTAGGAAATAAAATAAGCTAAATTTTCCTTTTAATTTGAAAATAAGCGAGAAATTGTGATTTTTAAAACGAACTGTTGGAAACTGTTGAATGTGTTGAAAGTGTTGATGTTGAAAGTGTTGGATTGAAGTGTTGAATGTGTCGAACTTGTTGACGAATCTGTCGAATCTGTCGAATGTGTTGGCGAAATATTAATATATAAGTTATGCTTAATATTTTATTACAATGGGATTGTTAGCAAGGTTAAAAAAGCTTTTGAAGTCAAGTGAAGAGAAAAAAGAGGAAAGACAAGAACCACAGGTTATTGTTGAAGAACCGCAAAAGCCCGTTATAGAGGAACCAAAAGTTAGTTTTGAAAGCACTGAGCAAGCTATAAAATCCTGGGAAAAAACATTAGAAGCAGCAAAACAACACCCTCTTTCTCAAGTTAAGATTATTAATACTCAAATATTAGAGGAGTTGTCTAATGTTCTTAAGAGCATGGATTCAAAACTAAACAAGCTTGATAAGCTAGATGAAATATTAGAGATTTTAATAGAAACTAAAAAGGAATTAGAAGAAAAAGGTGTAGAATCCAAAGCATTAAGCAGAGCAATTGAAGAGATTGAAAGATTGACAATTAAAGATAAAGAGGTTGTTGCATGGATAGAAAAACAAGGAAGAGTGACTGCAAAGCAGCTCGCAGATTATACAGGGCTTTCAAGGTCAACAGCATCGTTTAGACTTAATAGATTAGCAGAAATAGGTGTTTTGGAAAAACAAGCAATTGGAAAAAAGATTTATTATAAGCCTAAAAATATTTAGCAAATCTTAAAAGTTTTGAGGTGGTATTATGCGAAGAAAAAAGTCAAGAAAAACATCAAAAAGAAGAAAAAGCAAAAAACAAATAAATGAATTTTTACATCATAAACCATTTATTGCTGCTATTCTCAACTTCTTTGTTTGGGGAGCAGGGTTCATGTATGTTGGAAGAGTGTACTATGGATTCCTTTGGTTGTTTGCAGCAATTCTTGTTGTTTTACCAGTGCACATAGCATATCCATTGTTGCCGATAGCAGTTGGTAATTATCTAACAGCAGGATATTTGTTAATCTCAGTTCTTTTAGCAATTGATGCGTATTTTGATGCAGTAAAGGTTTTGAAGTGGAAAGCTTAAAATTTTTTGTCATTTCTTAAATTTTTTAATCGCAAATAACCCTCAAAAAGTTCGTTTAATGTATATTATATTCACTTTTGGATGTGTTCAACTTAATTTGAAGTCATAGCTGGTTTTTTAAGTATTAAATTAATTTATGATACTATGGATCTAAAGGAAGCGGTTTTAAGATTTAACTGGAAGGAGTTTTTCAAGCCAAGCTGGTTAAAAGCAGCTTTGTTTCTGGTGTTTGCGGCGCTGGCACTTCATAGCATTAAAGAGGTTTATCCAGGACCTGTTGTTCTTATGAGCTGTCCGGCGTATAGGTCTATTTCGCCACCCTTGTTCCCCGTGAGCGCGGAATTCAATGGATGCATAGATTGGCATTTTCCCTATTTTCCAATTAAGATTCAATCATTCTACGCCATAGTCCATTCTAATTTACGCAGTGTAGTCGGGCTTGTAGTCGGGTTTTCTTATAAATATCACGTTATAGATGGGCCGCCAATGTCAATAATCATATTTACCTCCGTGATGTATTGGTATTTGCTTTCTTGCATATCTGTTTATCTGTTTGGACAAGGTATTCGCATAATTAAATCGCTCAGAAAAAATCTTCCTTAGGAGTTCATAGAGAAGGCGCTGGAAATCAATCTTGGTACTGATTACATACCTATAGATGAGCTAAAAGCATCTATTTTAAGAATCGTGGAAAACAATCCAGAAGCTGCTTTAAATCTTCATAAAATAGCAACAGACCTTAAAATCAACTTGGGTAATGATTACATAGTTAAAGGTTTAGAAGAATACATTTTAAATAACATTGATGATAACCCATATCATGCATTATCTGTTTATGAAATGGCAATTGACACCAAAATAAATCTTGGAACTGAATTCATTTCAGTAGATAATTTAAAAGCATCTATTCTTAAGCAAATAAAAAAGGACCCTAAGCTTGGTTTAAGCGCACATAAATTAGCAAATAAATTTGGCTTTAACCTAGATAACAATTATATACCAATTGATGATTTGAGAGATTATGTTACTAATAAAATAAAAGAAGAACGCATTAAACAAGCAAAAGATGTTTATAAATTAGCAAAAGAAATTGGAATTGATTTGAGTGATTGTTTATCAAATCAACCAACTGAAATAAGAAGATATTTTGGTTTAAATTCTTTTAATCCAAAAGATTTCTATCCAGAGATATACGCTCTATTACCATAAGCAAAAACTTTTCTTTTTATTTTAATATTCCAAGATTCTTTTCAATAATTCAATGCTTTGCTCAGATAGCTTTGACTGTTTTTTATCCAATTTTCTGTTTCCATTAATATACAAAAATGAACCAATTGAAACAGCAGGAATCCAAAGCATGAGATAAATGTTTCCAAGATATTTTGTGTTGTTAAGAGCTAATTCCAAAATTCCACCAGCACCTAAAAGAGTGTGTGTTGTTAAAATAGCTTCTCCTATTTTTGCTTCAAGATTATCTCTGTTAATACTGTTGACTTTAAAAAGAAGTTTATCATAAATTGATAATTCTTCTTCATTAAGCTCTGGTATAGCACTGTAAACAGGAATGTTGACTTTTAAAACAAAACCCGATTTTGGGTATTTAAATTTTAATGGTGCAAAAAGACCATCTGTTTTTTCATGCCCAACATACTTTAGCTTTGTATGATGTGTTAAACAATAGTATTCTGTTCTTGAGATTGGTATTTCCTTTTTTCTTATTTTACATGGCAGTTTATCTAATTCTTTCCTTAGTTGTTCTTCTAAAGAATTTACCATCTCACTTTTTTATATAGAAAGATTTTAAAAGCATTCTTATATGTTACTTTTAGATAGTTATGAAAGTAGGTATTGTTACTGCAGCAACAGGAAAGCCCAAAAGGGGAAGCGGACTTGAGGATATTGTTAAAGAGATTGAGAGTAGGAATAATGTAGATTACAAAATAATAAATCCTCAAAATATAAGCTATCTAAATGGAGAATTTAGATATCTTGTTGATAAAGTGGAAGACAAATTTATCCTTGATGGACATAGGTTTGTAAATAGACGTTGGCGCGATGAATCAATTGAAATCTCATTAAAAGAGTACACAGAGGATGTTGATTATTTATACATTAGGGGATTTAAATCAAGGGGCTCTCTTGCTACCATTGATTTTGTTATGCGTGCATTAAAGAGCTTAAATCTTCCAACTTCAAATCCTTTTGATGCAATAAGATATTGTAACAATAAATTAAATGCAATCATAGATATACAATCCACAAATGCAGAAATAGATGGTGTACCAATTAGAAAAATTATTCCACAAACAAAGGTGTTTAATTTATCTCGCTATGAATTAAATGAAGAAGTTAAACAATATGTAAAGAGAAGATTATTAGCACACAAGGATGTTGTTCTTAAATTAACAGATAGCAGGGGTGGTAATAGTATAATGCCAATAGAGAGGGGAAGCCCATATAGAGCATTGATAGATAATTACAACCATCCTTTTTTCATGGTACAAGATAAGATTGATGACATTGTTGATTTGAGAGTTCAAATAGTTGGATATGGATATTGCGAAAGTGACATTAAGGCAGCGTATATTCGAGAATCTGTTGATGGCGATTTTCGTGCACAGCATAATCGTAAAATGGAGCCAATAGAACTCAATAGATTTCAAAAGAATGTTGCTCTATATATTCATAGATTAAGCGGTGCTCACATATCTGCTATAGATTTCGGACTTAATCAGGAAACAAACAATGTTTATTTCTTTGAGATAAATGGAGAAAATCCTGGATGGAAGAATCTTAAAAAAATATTTGATTTACCAAGGGGGCTTGCTCCAGTAATTGTAGACTTTATAATAAACAATTATTCACAGCAAAAGAAATAAACTTTTATTTTATTTTTCTTTAAAATGAAACTTGGAGTTTTATTTACAGGAGGAAAGGACAGCACTTATGCAATGTACATAGCTAAAAAGCTTGGTTATAAAATAGCTTGCTTAATAACAATTAAATCACAAAATCCAGAAAGCTATATGTTTCATACACCTTCAATTACTGCAGTAATAAAACAAGCACAAGTTATGGGTTTGCCTTTGATTTTAAAAACAACAGCTGGTGAAAAGGAAAAAGAATTAAAAGATTTAGAGGAAGCAATTAAAGAAGCAATTGAAAAACACAAAATTGAAGGAGTAATCACCGGAGCAGTTGAATCTGTTTACCAGGCTTCACGTGTTCAAAAGATTTGTAACAAATTAAATATTGAATGCTTTAATCCACTTTGGCAAAAAAATCAATTTGAGCTTTTAAATGATTTAATTAAAAATAATTTTAAGGTTATTCTTAGCGGTGTTTTTGCATATCCACTTAATGAAAAATGGCTTGGTAAAGTAATTGATGAAAAGTTTATTGAAGAAATTAAAGAGCTAAACAGAAAATATCAAATAAATCCTGCAGGCGAAGGTGGAGAGTTTGAAACCCTTGTTCTTAATTGTCCATTATTTAAGAGGGAATTAAAAATCGTAAGCAAAAAAGTTTCTGGAGAAGGGAATTCATTTAGGATGGAGGTTGAACTTAAATGATTTTAATTATTAATATTTGCAAAGAGAAGCTTCATTATTATGAGTTTGTTAAACCAATTGAAGATATTGTTAAGCAAGATTATTTTACAAAGCATTATAAGGAAATTTCACAAGCCGATTTGGAAAGGGCGAGTAAAATAATAATTTGCGGCACAAGCTTAAAAGACGAAGAATATCTTAAGAATCTTGAAAATTTTAATTGGATAAAAGATTTTCAAAAGCCAATTCTTGGGATTTGTGGTGGTGCACAAATAATTGGTTTAATTTTTGGGGGAAAGTTAAAAACAAAAACAGAGATTGGTTTAAAAAAAGTAAATTTTCAAAAAGAGTTTCTTGGAACAATCGGAGAAAAAGAAGTTTATGAACTTCACAATTACTATGCTGAATTTAGTGATAACTTTGAAATTTTTGCAAAAAATGAATTGCCACAAGCAACAAAGCATAAAAGCAAAGAAGTTTTTTGCACTTTGTTTCATCCAGAAGTTAGGCAAAAGCAGATTATTAATAATTTTGCAAACAGATAAGTTTATAAATCATTCACTACTTCTAAGTAACATATGGAACAGGGGTTAGATGTGTTTGTAGGTAGACAAGATGCTATGTTGTCTTTAGAGGAACGTTTAGACAATTTTATCAATACAGGCGAGCCACAATCAATTGCAATTGTTGGAGAGAATGGAGTTGGAAAAACAACTCTTGTTAAAAGAGCATTA
>JAGGWW010000001.1 GCA_021163365.1 Nanobdellota archaeon | reverse complement strand
GGATATATATATCCTCTAATATCTTTTTAACAGATTTGTCGTGCTTTAACAAAATTCTTTTAAAATCATTAGAAATCTTTGATTGTTTTAAAAACTCGAACAAATAGATAATTTCTTTTGTTGAAACATTTGAATAAAAGAAAAGAAGACTTGGATGCAAAGGAATATTGTACTTTAATGAAAGATTTGCTAAATGAAGAGGTTCACTAATTTCTAATTCCTCTTGTTTTGCACCGGCTTTTCTTGCTTCTTGAATCCACCATTCTTCAACATAGGGACTTGGTACTAGAATGTGATTATTTCTTGCAAACTCACCATAAGCAACTAACAAGTCTCCAAGAAACAAGATTTCTTTTATTTTATTCCTTAACTTAATGGCTTCATCTTCTGAATTTATTTTAACAACACTTTCATCATATAATTTAACAATTGGGCCATCTATGCTTGTGCAAGGCGTTGTTGCGCATGCTTTTCCAGGCCTTTCAATTCTTAGCTGACTTCCTGTTGCTATAAAATCACTTAAAACCCTCATTGTTGCTGGATGAATACCTGCTGCTGCTAAACCAGATAGTCTTGAGCGTCCATATCTTAATCTAAAACCACCCTTAGCTAAAGGATATGAAAAAATAGGTCTTCCAGCAACAGTTTCTTGAATATAAATATCATTTGGTTTAATGGTTTTTGTTCCTTCTTTATCTTTTCCTGCTGCATGTAAACTTTCTTTTAATTCAACATAATCTTTTAAGAAAGTCCATTCTTCAAGCCCAAATTCTTTACCCCATTTGTTTATGTTTTTCAAAAGCTTTGCTGCTTTTTGTGCAAGACCTTCACAAAGAACAAGACACATTCCACCTCTTATCTTTGGTGTTCCAACCCTTGGCAAATCTTTGTGAATTAAAACTTCTTTATCTGAAGTTGGATCACCGTTTATCTCAATTGGTAAATTTTTTAATAAAAACTCTATTTCTCTTGGGTGTGGAAAATATTGTAGCCTTGCAACACTTGTGTGATATGATTCAACTTCAACTTTTGTTCTTTCAATTTCTTCTTTTGTTATATCAAAAGGTTTCAAGTTAAACTTTCTTCTTAGATAATCTGCAATAAGCAATGTAACAGCTGCTGCAGTTCCTCCAGCTGCTCTTATTGGTCCCGCAAAATAACAAGCACCATATTTTCCCCCATCTAATCTGTCTTTAATTTTAAATTCAATAAAACCTTCCAATGGTGCTGAAACAACACCCATAGTAATATAAGCTAAACCAACCCTAATACCAACCTCTATTGCTTCTTCTTTATCTTTAAATTTGCAAAACTTTTCATTTGCAACCTCTTCAGCAATCTTTAATGCAACTCTCCAATCTCCACTTCCATATTTATCATCAAGCTCTTCAAGCCTTTTAGCAACACCACTTCCAACAATCTCTGGTTTAATTGCACCAATCAATCCTTCAACTCTTTCAAAAATATTTTTTGCTAAAGGAATATCAACATAAGGTTCTGGGTCTTCACCTTTTTTCCTTGCAGAATTAGCAATAGCATAAGCTCTCTTAACCTCTGCTTCAATTTTTTCAAAATATTCTTTTATTTCCATCTTACCTAAATTTCATGATTCTTGCTTGAAAAGATTTTAAGTTAACAATTGGAACTCTACCTGGTGTTGGGTTATGTCCAAGTTTTTCTTGAAAAGGTGTTTTCTCTTGAAAACATCCAGTTCCTATTGTTAAAACATTCTTATACCTTCCAAGCTTTGTATAATGAATGTGCCCGCTTGCAAAAATATCAACAGGTTTGTCTATAACTAAAAAATCTTGTGCCATTGGATTAATTAATGTTGAGCCATGCGATGGCGCAAGGTGTCTTTTCTTTAATAAAAATTCCATGATTAAATCTGCTCTTTCATATCCATATTTTCTTAAAAAAGGAACATTTGAAACAAGATTGTCAAAAGACATGCCATGATAAAGTAAAACATCAAAACCTGGAAAATCATCAATGTTATGGATGTTAATAACTGCTGGATTTGAAGCCATTATAACATTGTTTATTTTATAAACTGGCTCTGCTATGTCTTGAAACAAAACATGTTGTGGTTCTGCAAGACGTAAGGCATCGTGATTCCCAGGTATAACGATAATATTAATATCTTCAGGTATATCAACAAAGTATTTTGAAAATTCTTCGTACTGACGATAAATATCATGTATGGAAAGCTCTTTTTCTTGATTAGGATAAACACCTATGCCATCAACTAAATCACCAATCACAAAAAGATATCTTACTTTTTTTGCAATCTCTCTTTGCTGTGGTGTTCCTATCTCTCCTTTTAACCATTTTATGAAATGAGAAAATTCTTTTGCTAAAAACATATTGCTACCTACATGTGTGTCTGAAATAAAAGCTGCATAAACTTCTTCTTTAGCTTTTTTAATTGGCCTCTCAGGGATATCTGGGAAAATGATTTTATCTGCATAAACAACATCTTTTGACTTTGTTCCAATAACACCAATTACTTCGTCTAAAACAAGCTCATCAACCTTCTTTACTGCTTCGTCTCCTTTTACAATAACTTTAAGAAATCCAGTTGGATCTTCTAATTCAAAAATTGTTGTTCCTGTAAAAGTCTTTCTTATATCTTTAATCATGCCAATCAAAGCAACCTGTTGTCTGCCATTAATTTTTTTAACTCTTGAAATAGTTGTTGCGCTCCTTAACTCATCTCTGTTTTTAAGAATGTTGCTTATCTTATTAAACCTGTCATAGTAATAAGCAACCCAATCATTTATGTCTATTTTCTTGTTTGTGTGATTGTATATCTTTCTTAACTTAACCTTTGTTGGAATTTCTGGTCTTTTTTCATGTTTTTTTATTATAACATATTCCTTTTGTTTTGATTTAAGAAAATCGTTGTATGTATCATTTGAAACAATAAAAGGTTTATTTTCAAGTGAAAGCAAGTATTTGAGAAAATCATCTAAATCTTTTTCATTAATTTTAAGATTTGATGAAACCAAGAATCCTTTTTCAGTTATTCTCTTAATTATATTTTCCATGATACCCCTCGGGGATTTTAATCAAGTCCAAGTTCTTCCTTTAAAGTTTCTTCAATCTTGTTGATTATGTCTTCTGACATTGAAATACTTATCTCCCTTGTTCTTCCATATCTTCCTTTTGAAATAACCTTTGCATTGATAACACCAAGCATATCAAGTTCTGAAACTAAATCTGAAACCCTTCTTTGTGTTAATGGTTTTGTTGCAGTCCTAATACATATGCTTTTGTAAACATCATATATTTCTCCTGTG
Source organism: Nanobdellota archaeon (assembly GCA_021163365.1). GTDB lineage: Archaea > Nanobdellota > Nanobdellia > CSSed11-243R1 > CSSed11-243R1 > JAGGWW01. The sequence continues at coordinate 1,337 of JAGGWW010000001.1, read as the reverse complement.
TAAACTGGTGGCTCTCTGTTCTTTAAAATTAAAATCACTGAATAAAGAACTGCTTGAGATTGTTTTGGAAGCTTTTTAACAACCTCTAAAATTGTGTCCTTTTCAATCTTTTCTTCTGCCATGTCAACATCTTCTTCTTCTATTTTATCTTTTCCTGCTCTTTCTGCTAATTCTCCAGCAACCCTTAACAAATCAAGAGCCCTTCTTGCATCTCCGTGTTCCCTTGCAGCATATGCTGCACATTTGCTTATTATTTCTGGTGAAATCGCATTTGGATTAAAAGCAATCTTTGCTCTTTCTGTTAAAATATCTTTTAATTGCAATGCATCATATGGTGGAAAAACAAGCTCTTCTTGACTTAATGAGGATTTTACTCTTGGGTCTAATTCTTTAGTAAACATAACATCATTTGAAATACCGATTATATTTATTTTCGCATTTTTTAACTCTTGATTTATTCTTGTTAAATTGTAAAGTACTTCATCACCTGCTTTTTTAACCAACCTATCAACTTCATCAAGAATTAAAATAATCATCTTTGGGTCTTTATCAATAGCTTCAAAAAAGAGTTTGTAAACTTCATCTGTTGGCAAACCTGTTGCTGGAATTTCTTGTCCAAATTCTCTTGCAAGCTGTGCAATTAATCTGTATTCTGTGTCTGTAACTTTTCTCATCTTACAATTTATGTAAATAACTTTTAATGGAACATTTCTTTTCTCTGCTGTTTTTTGTAATTGATTGCAAACATAAGTTGTACAAAGAGATTTTCCAGTTCCAGTCTTTCCATAAATAAAAATATTTGATGTTTTTTCCATTCTTAAAGTTGGAGCTAGAATCTTTGCAATTGTTGAAATTTGTTCTTCTCTATGTGGAATATTATCTGGTGTGTAGCTAATTGAAAGAGCATCTTTATTAGCAAATATTGATTTTTTGTTTAAGAACTCCTCAAATATATCCTCAACAGCCACCCCCATGGTAAACATTCAAACTACTTGTTATTTAAATTCATTTATATAGCGCAAAATATATTTCCATAAGAAATAAAGCTTATAAATGCTTCCCACAAGTGGAGCCTTAAAAATACCTTTGTTTCCTGTGGAAATTTTTAAAAATTTGTGTGTTTTTTAACAGAAAATAAAAACATAGAGACACATACACCTTGTTTTCTTTTGAAAAAAAGATTAAAATCGCTTTACATTGGAAACAATGGTTCTAAATTAAACAAACACAGTGAAAATCGATTTTCACTGTTAAATGATGGTATTTTGGTTTGCTTTTTTGGATTTTTTAGTGATTTTATTTTATTACTTTATTGAAAATAAATATATAATATATAT
>JAGGWW010000032.1 GCA_021163365.1 Nanobdellota archaeon | reverse complement strand
ATTTCTGTTTCGCTTTTTACATCAATTCGCTAACTTTGATTGATTTGTGTTTTATTTCCATTCATTAAAATCCGTCCAATTGCTTTCAATTTGAAAAGAGAGAATTTACTCTTTGGTTTTCTGCTTTCTACGAATTCTGGAAGTTCTCCCACTTTCAGAACCGTAACTGTTGGAGAATTTAACTCTAACTCTACATCTGGATTTGTGAAAACTACAATCCCCTCAACCCAAATGTTTTTGTGAAATTTTTTACTTTCATCAATAAGTTTTTTAACAAAGACAGCATTTCTTTTAACTTGTCTACTCGGACTCTTTATCTCATGTGCAATTGGTAACTTCCAACTTTCTTTATACTGATACCATGAATCTCCAATACACTTTATCTTTCCTTCTAAGTTTTTAGTTTCAATCACAAATATTCCATTTGGATGTAAAATGATGTGATCGATGTTTCCTTTACCCGTCTGGATGTCGTTTAGCAAAAACCCTTGTTTTAATTTTTTTAAGCTCTCTTATTACACGTCGCTCTCCTTCAATCCCCTTTATCAATGAAGCATTTTTAAAGAGAGGTGGGAAAATTCCAACAAATAGCAGAAAGCTAACACTTCCACAGATAAAAGCTACAAGAGGATGCGAGATAAAAACCCCACACAAAATGAGAAAGGCGATGCATAGAAAAATAAGACTTTTAGTGATTTTGTTATTAATCCCAACTTTTTTCTCCAAATAACTTTTCTTTGGATTTAGGATTTCCACAAAGTAAAAAACAAAGGATTACTTTTTAAAATTACGCTAGTGCATCAGCTAAAGCTCCTAAGTGGGAGATAAAATAGAAATTAATATTAAGATACATTTGTTAGAAGAATACAATTTTCCAAGGAACTTTATGGGGTGATATCTTGACAAAACAACTTATAAAAGATTTAAAAGAAGGGGAGAGAGTAAGGAGTTTTTTCTCCATAAAATATAAACACATACCAAAAGAATATTCTAAGGGTTACATGTTTACATTGGGGCTAGCTGATAAATCTGGAGAAATCGAGTTGACGTTTTTTGGAGATGAGAATTTGCAAAAGGTTACAGAACTTTATGAGCAATTAAAAGAGGACAACATAATCTTTGTCGAGGGAATAGCAAACAGCTATAAAGGTAAATTAAAAATTGTTGTAAATGACCTTAACAGCATAAGACCAGCTAAAGAAGGCGAATACCAATTAAGTGATTTTATATATGTTTCAAACCAGGACATAGAAGAACTTTTTTCATATATTATGAAAAAGAAAGATGAAGTTAAAAATGAGAAGATAAAAGAGCTATTAAATTACTTCTTAAAAGACGAGCAATTTGTTAAAAAATTCAAGAAATGTCCAGCTGCAATGTATAAACATCATGCTTGTGTTGGTGGCTTACTTGAACACACGTGGGGTGTATTAAAGATATGCGAAACAATGAAAAAACTTCACCCATCTCTTGATAATGATTTGCTCATTGCTGGAGCAATATTACACGATATCGGTAAGTTAGAAGAATTCAGAGTTACAACCAACATAAAAATAAGCGAGAAAGGGATGCTTTTGTCTCATGTTTACATTGGAGCTGAAATGGTTTCCGAAGCTATAAAAGCAATTGGGGACTTTCCAGTGGTTTTGAAAAATAAATTAATTCATATTATATTAAGCCATCATGGAGAGTTAGAATTTGGTGCTCTTAAAAAGCCAGAGTTCCCTGAAGCTGTTGCTGTTGCATTAGCAGACAGAATAGATTCTCAGATTACACAATACATTCTCTTAAAAAAGAATGGCTTAGAAACAACAGAGGATTTTAGAATATACAGTAAAGATCATGGCGAGATATACCTTAAATAAGAACAGCTAATAGATTCTTCTCATCGTTTCTAAAAATCCTCCTACGCTGATTCTTTCATAGCCGAATAAGTACACAATAAATAACCAAAGGATAAAGATTAGAAAAAAAGAATAAGTTAAAAAAACATCGATTAAAGGATGGTTTTCATAAGCAAAAATTGGGGTGCGATAATGATTGTCTGTTCCAAAGAAAACATCGCCCAAGATGGTATAGGTAGTAAAAACAGAAACAAAAAGTATGCTGAAGAACATAACATTTGTAATTTTATCTTTCTTTGGCGGAGTCAGCTTAAATAGAATCAAAAGAATTAAAACCGGATAAATTATTGAGTGTAGCGGTCCGCCGTATGATCCAAATGGTGTATCAATTCCATGCTCAAATTTTGTTTGTAATCTTCCCCACAATGCGTGCCCAAACTCATGAAAATAAAAATAACCCACAATTAACCCAACAAAAGAAAAAATTACCAAAAAAAGAAAACACCAATAACTTCACTACTTTCTCTAATACATATTTCTTTATCATTTTTAAAAAAGCCCCGGGAGGGCCTTTCTGCACACTTTCTTTCCGTGCACGCTTTCTTTTTGAAAGAAAGGGTGCGTTCGAACCCTCGACCCCCAGCTTACAAGGTTCACCTACCCCTTCTCTTTTAAGAGAAAGGTTATCTGGTGCTCTACCAGCTGAGCTACCGGGGCTTAAAAAAAGAAAATTTGATTTCGCTTTTAAACATTTCGTTTACAACTCTTTGGAATCTGGAATCTCTATAAGTCCATAAAGAATAAATCTTGTAAAATTACTGTATTTCAAAACTTCATTTACCCCACTCTTTCTCCAAAGCTCTCTTAAGCTTTTATATGTGTGATTTGACAAGTATCTTTTTATTCTATTATTTGCAATATCAATACTTACTCTAAAATCTTCGGATGGTATATACTCTCTTTTAACTAAGAGCAAACCTTCATACAACATATTATTAAAGCTCATCGCTGATACGCCAGTATCCTTACCGCCAAGTGTAATCCACAGCCCATATATAGAGTATTCGTCAAGCTTTTCAAAACCACCAACTAATTCTGCTAGGCTTTCTAATCTTTTGTTAATTTCTTTGACGATTTTTTCTTTATGCAACTTTCTGTCTACAGTTCTTTTAATTAGCTCGCTTCTCTTTAAAATCTCTGCCCTTGTCCTTATCTCTGATGCCCATGTAAATTTTCTAAAGTTTAATATACCACTTTCACGAACAAGTCTATTATAAGATATGTAATCTATGTTATTCTCAATTATATAATCCTCCATAAGTTTGATGGCTTTTTCAATATTCATATTCCTTAATTCTTGTTGTGTTAGCCGTAGTTCTCTTGGTATATCCCCAGATTTAATAAGCCCGTTCAATCCTTTTCGAACAGCATCAACATCCACATCTATTTTCTTTGCGATATGTCTCACATCTTTAGCAGTAATTACCTTGTTATATGGAATATATTCTTCTTTTACAACATCAAGTATTTTCTGCTTAATTGATCTTCTATCAACAAGATTTCTCCTAACTCTGCAAACATGATGCACATGATTAATTGTGTGTGGGACTCTTCTTTCACAAAGAATCTTAGAAGCAACTGATATAATCTCATCAACTGTTGCTTTAGGCCCAAGATTTAAAATAACTTCTTTAACACATTCATCTCTTTGTTTTTTAGAGTATGTGCTTCTAGGAGTAGGTATAGATAAACGGGACAAATGGTGCTTCTCAACAAATGGAAGTCGTTCTTTTAAAATCTTAAGATAGTTGTGTTTACCCCTACTTTTTAAATGAAAATCAAACATTGTTGCAACATAGTAAAATTCTTCAATTATGTTTGAATTTCTTATCCTAAACTTTGGCAACTTCATGTTTAAAACCCTATCAACAGACTCCCAAATAGTCTCAAAGTTGTACAAGATTCTGTCAGCCTTGTACAACCTAACCTTCCCGCAATTAAATTCTTCATCAACCCGCCTAATATGGAAGCCCGCCCTATTATCTAAAATTCTAAGTAAATCTTCATCAACAT
>JAGGWW010000029.1 GCA_021163365.1 Nanobdellota archaeon | reverse complement strand
ATGTTGATGAAGATTTACTTAGAATTTTAGATAATAGGGCGGGCTTCCATATTAGGCGGGTTGATGAAGAATTTAATTGCGGGAAGGTTAGGTTGTACAAGGCTGACAGAATCTTGTACAACTTTGATACTATTTGGGAGTCTGTTGAAAGTGCGATGAATAGGAAGAAAGAAACAAAGCGTAAATATCTAAGCATAATTGAAGAATTTTACTATGTTGCAACACTTAATAACTTTGAGTTAAAAAAACAAAGGGGTAATTACCTTTCAGAGTTATTAAGCAATAACCTTGGTGCTAAAGTAGACGAGATTATGATAAGGAAATTAAAACTTCCAACATCTAAAAGTAAATTCTCAAGGGAAAGAAGGGATGAATATATAAAAGAAGTTTTAAAGAAAACTGAGCCAACAGAAAGCATGAGTTATGTTTCTGACATTGTTAAAAGGAAACTGATAGAAGAGAGATTACCTTATTCGATAAGTCGATATAGTATAGCGAAAATAAGGGATGAATTGTTTGGAGGAAAAATATACAAAGAAGACAAAGTAAGAGAAATCATCTTAAAAGAATACAAAGGAAAACAGATTGATGGTAATGCTGTAAAAGAAATTGCAAAGAAAGCGCACGCTTCTAAGAATACTGTAAGAAGAGTATTAAAAAATATGATAAAGGAAGGCGAAATACCAAGCAAGAATAGAATCACTCATATACAAAAACGAAAAGAAGATTTAAAGAAGGTTATAAGCGTGGTAAAGAAATACATAGAAGAAAATGACATAGAGTACATCCCATATAAAGTTTTAATGCGAAAAAGTGGAGCTACGAAGATAAAAGACATGAGTTGGTTAAATTATAGAAAAACTAAAGAAGAAATACTAAATGCAATACCAGAGATTAAAATTATTACTGATAGAGAAGAGAAAAATAAAAAGCTGTATGAAGAACTTAACAAAAGATTAGAAAGCTTAGCAGACTTAGTTGGTGGTTTTGAAAAGCTTGACGAATACTCTATATATGGGCTGTGGATTTCTACTGGTGCAGATGATTTTGTATCTCATGAGAGATTCACTGATTTAATTTATTTTGGAAAACTTATAATCAAACGAGAATTTGTTCCACAGGATATGGTTGGAGCTGAACTTGCAAAGAAAAAGGTTGAAGCATATTTATCTCTGCATCCTTACAAAATAAATATAAAAGACTTATGGGAAAAAAGTAGTGCAAAAGATGTAATTAGTTATAGAGTGTTCTTAAGGCTCGTAAGAAGCAATTTTATAAAAATACCTACGAATTCAAACCCAACCTTTGAGAAGAGAAATAACTAAAAGTGCTGCTAATCCAAGCATAATTATTCCTGAAATAAGATGTATTTTTCTTATGTTCCTTTCTCTCCATTCATGTGCTTTTTCAACAGATGTTAATCCAAGATAAACAATTAGTGTTATTCCTATCATGGGAAGTATGAATATAAAGTTATAAACCAAAAGCAATGGGATTGCAATACTTCTTGTTGAAGCTTTTGCTAATAAGCCCAAGATTACTAAATAAGGACCAGACGAACATGGGAGCAAGAACAAGCTACAAAAGAACCCAATAAGTGCAGCACCTGGAACAGATGTTGCACCTTTTATTAATTTCTTAAGTAAAGGCCTCCATCTCATTGGTATCTCAACAGCCCAGCCACCAGGAGTGTATTCAAAATAATCTCTTATACTTAAAATACCAACAACTACAGCAATAAGAATTACAAAATAATAAAACAAATGGGAAATTCCAGAAACTTCCAATGCAGAATAAATACCAAGTCCCATGAGAAGATAGGAGGTGTAAATTGCGAGTGTAAATGAGATTCCTGCTAACAAAACTTTAATTCTTTTTCCAATTGCAAGGATTGTTGTAAGAAGAATTAATTGAATGGCAAGTGTACAAGGATTTATGGAATCAACAGCTGCAGCACCAATTAGGGTTGACCATGTTAAACCAGACACAATCTCTGTTGATTCCTTTGTTAAGCCACTTTTAGAACCAGTTAAAATTGTTACATTATCTCTGGCTTCTTTTAATACATCGCTTGGTGAAACACATCCAACAGCTAAACATTCTTTTACTTTTTCTTCTATTTCCTTATCTATCTTTGCACTTTGTCCAACAAAAACAGCTTTGTCTATAAATACTGTTGGCACTCCTTGAACTTTTGTTCTATAAGCATTTGACACATTGTAAAAAAGTGCAAGATTTGTTTTATTGAAATAAATCTCATACTCAACAAGCGTAATGTTGTACTTTTGTGCAAGGTTTTCTAAAAAAGGTTTCATTTCTGCGCAATGCGGGCATCCCCGCCCATAAAAAAGCCAAATTTCAAGATTTTCTTCAGCATAAGCAATGCTAACGAATACTGGAATTAACAATGCAAGCAACATTACTTTTTTTATCATAAAAGTTTTTAAGAAAGAAACAATTTATAAATGCTTGTTTCAAAAATTGAAACATGATTAAAATGAAAGAACTTAAGGGATTTGGGGCTGTTTTAATTGCATCCATTTATGTAGTAATTGTTGCAATTGTTTCAATTTATATTCATCAAGCACTTTCTTCTGTTGGGCTTTGCACAGCAGAAAAGCTTTGCATTCTTAAAATACCGTTACATTATTTTATTCCAATTTTCTCAGCTGTTGGTTTAATTACAGGAGGTGTAATGTTTTATTTAATCTCTGAAAAAACAGAAACCAGTATAAGGATATGTGAACAAGATTATAATAAAAAAATAGATGAATTGCTAAGGCGAGTTTTAGGAGAAAAAATGTACTCTGTTTATAATTTATGCAAAAAAGAAAATATAACACAAGCTAAGATTTCTAAATCTCTTAATTTATCACGTGTGGAGGTTTTTAGAATTCTAAAAAAGCTTGAAGAAAAAGGATTAATTGAAAGAAAGAAAAACGGCAAAGTTGTTTATGTTAGTGCAAAAGAAATTTAAGAGCTGCCATAAGAACTACTCCTATTGTGAATATAATGAAAGAGATTGTAGCTTTTTTAACATCTTTTTCTGTGTGTAATGAAGGTATTAAGTCAGATGCTGCGATATAGATAAATCCTCCTGCTGCAAATGGGAGCAAATAAGAAGCAAACATTTGCGATGCTGTAGAAAAAAGATATCCAATAATACCGCCAAACACGCATGTTATCTGTGACAAATAATTAAATATAAGAGCTTTTTTAGCATTAAAACCTCCATAAAGAAGTACTCCAAAGTCTCCCATTTCTTGTGGGATTTCATGCCCAATTATTAGCAAGGTTGTTACAAAACCCAATGGAATGTTTATAACAAAAGCAGCAGCAATCACAAGCCCATCAATAAAATTATGTATGCCATCACCAAACAAAATTAGATATGTAAATGTGTGGACTTCGCATTTTCCTTCTCTTGGATGGCAATGGTGCCAATGCAAAAATCTTTCAATTAAATAAAAAAGCGAGAATCCAAATATAACTAAGCCAAACACTTTACTACCAACAAGAATCTCAAGAGACTCACTAATCATATGAAAAAACGCACCGCTGAATAACGCGCCTGCTGAGAATGCAACAAGTGTATAAACAAATTTATCAATTGTTTTCTTAGATAAAAAAAGCGTAATTGCTCCTATAAATGCAATTAAGCCATCCACCATTGTTGCTATGAAAATATATGCGAAGGTGCTCAACCTCTTCCACCACCCCAACGTCTTCCGCGAGCAAAAGTATAAAATCCACCTTCAATTCTAATTGCTTTGCCATTAACAAGTGCGTCTGCTATTTTTTTCCTTGCTGAATTTAATATTCTGTTGAAAGTTGGTTGCGAAACATTCATTTTTTCAGCTGCTTTTGTTTGATCCATGTCTTCTAAGTCTTTTAATCTAATTGCTTCAAACTCCTCAACACTTAAGATTACTTCTTCTAATCTCGAAAGAGGCATGCCAGCTGGTTTAAAATAACAAATTCTTGGATTAAACCAAACTCTTCTTGGTATAACAGGCCTAGGCATTCAACACACCCCTAAGTGCTTCTTTAACACTAATATTCGAAACCTCTATTGTTTTAATTTTTTTGGAGTCAAAAAATGCTTTAACATTTGGTCCAAATCTTCCACTTACAACAACTTCCACACCTTTGTTTGCAAGCATCTGTGCTACTCCAAAGCCAGCTCCACCACCACCAAAAGCAAATGGGTTTTTGATAACTTCTACAAGCTTTTCGTCATCAAATATCAAGTAATACGGTGCTCTTCCTGTAACTTGACTTACTCTTGCATTTTCATTATCTCCTTCTGAGGATATAGCAATTCTCATGATTTCACCCCCACAAGTTTTTCTATTATCATGCCCTGGGCTAAGGATGCTAAAATCATAAAGAATGTTAATACAATTGTGAATTTTAAACCAAAGTAGTATATCATAAGAGGAATTAATGCTGGTTTAACAGCCCTGTTATAAAGAAACGTTGCAATTATCCCATTTCTTACACCATGTTTTTGTAATTCATTTAACAAAGGATACCATAAGTAGATAGGACCTGTTGATATTATCCCTGCTATTATTGCAATAATCCAACCTTTAATTCCAGACTCTTCTCCAAGATGCTTTGCTAAGCTTTGCGGTTTTATAAAACGATTTATTATAACTAAGAGTACAAACACCAACAGAAAGATAGGAATTATCTTACTGAATATGGAAGCCACATAATATATTGCTTTCAAAAAGATTTCACGTTTTAATATGAATGCAATTGCATAAATGAATAAAACTATTCCCAAAAAATACCAGCCAACATTGCTTTTTTCTGATGTCATATAAAACTCACCACAAAAACTGTTAAAATTGCAACTACTATTGCAAGGAAAAATGCACTTAGGTTCCTGTAAAAAGCAAATTTCTTTCCAAGTAAGATTGCTTCTGCTGGAAATTGCACAATTCCAACAGTTACCCATGAAACAATAAATGCTGTTACTGCAACCAAGCTTATTCCTTGCTTTAATAATTCTCCACCGATAACATAACTTGTGATTGGGTTACCTGCAAGGATACTTCCAAGCGCGCTTCCTATGAAAGAATCGATTATTAGGTTTCTGCTAAAAAAATAAGAATAAAAGGATTTTGGAACAACTGCATTTGCTAGCCCAACTAATAAAATAGCGCTAATCAAAACTGGTAAGCTATTGTACATCCCTCGTGCAGCTTTGTAAATTGCTTGCTTCATTTGATTTCCTCAATTCTTTTCTTTAAAGCTTTAATCTCTTCTTCTAAATATCTTTTTTCCTCTTCTAATGCTTTTATTTCATCCTCTAATACTTTTTTCTCATCAACTTGTGTTGGATATGCTGGTGTTTGTGGGTAAAACACTGGAAAAAAACGTCTCCATGCAAATCCTCTGCCGAAGCCTCTACCAAAGCCTCTGCCAAAACCCCTGCCAAATCCTCTACCCATTGGAACTCCTTTTGTAAATCCTGGGCTATTAAATCCTGCGCAATATCCAAGTCCTCTTCCTGTCATTGGGCCTAATCCCCAAGGACCTGTTCCATCTCCGAAAGGCATTATTATCACCTCCATTTTATTTTTTGAATAATTATTAAAAATATATATTCATAACTCCTTTATAAATGTTTCGGAT
>JAGGWW010000022.1 GCA_021163365.1 Nanobdellota archaeon | reverse complement strand
TTATGCTAAAACAAAAGAGCGGAAAAATCATTAACATTGCATCAATAGCAGGTATTAAACCAAGTGGGAAATCAATCGAATATCAAATTGCAAAAAGTGGTGTAATCACAATGACAAAGGCTCTTGCTTTAGCATTAGCGCCTTATATAAATGTAAATTGCATCTCCCCAGGGCATACAATGACAGATATGACGGGTTATGATAAAAATCCTGAGAAGAAAAAAAGAGCTGAAGCAAACATTCCCTTAGGTAGAGTCGGACAGCCAGAAGATATAGCAAAAGCAGCACTATTCCTTGCTTCAAGTGATTCAGATTACATAACTGGAATTAATCTTATTGTTGATGGTGGAAGGAGTTTAAACTAAAATGATTCTTGCCATTCCATCGTTCTTCTTAATCTTTACTTTGTCGCCTTTCTTGATTTTAATTGGTTTCTGATTATCTGCAACAACAACACCGCTTCCACGTGTTATTTCAACAACAATTTTTGAATCTTCACTAACAACTTTTGGCTTTTGAAATCTTGTTGTGTTGTTAAAAGCAATTCCAATACCCTTATTAAAGGTTTTTCTTGTTATTGACTTAAAATATGCTGTAGAACCAAAAGGTGTACAAACAACAACACCATCTCCAATAAATTCCCCATTAACTCTTTTACCATTTACATAAACAAAAAACCTTAATGCTTCTGGAGGAATGTAATGAATGTTAATATCATTTAATGCAACAAACTTTTTTCCATTAACATTTGCTTCTAATTTAATGAGTTCCTTTATCTTATAATTTCCATTTGCAACCTTTTTTAGAACATTTTCCAAATTCAAAAGCTCGCAGCTCCTGCAGCTTGACTTGTGCTTAACAAAAATCTTCGGAATATTTGGATATAACTTTTCTGCAAAAAGCAAAGTACCATCTCCACCATAAGCAAGAACAAAATCTGGATTAGATTTAACAATCTTAAAATATTTCTTAGCAAGATGTTTAACATCATATTTGCTTACAATTGCAAGCTTCATCATTCTTCCTCCAAAAACCTAATGTCTTCTGGTGGAACACCTTCTTTATATTTCTTAAGAACATTAAGAAACCTCTTAAATAAATCTTTTGAAATCTTTAGCTTTACCTTATTGCCTTTCCTAGAAATCAAATTAACTTCGTATCCTTTTCTTGTTAATTCTTCTTTAAGCTCCTCAAAATCTCTTTTAAGCTCTAACTCATAAAAACTATTTTTTGAAATTATTTTTCCGTATTTCTTTAAAATGTCCTCTACCATTTTTTAGCTAATTTTATAACATAAGGTAAAAGCTGTCTCGCATGTATTCTTCCTAAGCTTCCTTTTGCACATTCCTTTTCACAAAAACTACCTATGTGGTCTGGCATAACGCCACCGCCAGATATAGTTACAGGAACAGGGTCATCTGTATGCACTCTTTCAAGTGAAGATGTTGTATGGTCGCATGTAACAATAACTATGGTGTTTTCTAAGTCTATGTGTGATAAAACAGGCTTAAAGAAGTACTTGTCAATAGCTTCAATTGATTTTACCTTTCCTTTTATATCTCCAACATGCGCATAAATGTCTGGTCCCTTAAGGTGTATATAAAATGCATCGTAAAGATGTATATTTTTAAGCAAGGTTAAAGCTCTTATTGCTAAATCCTGCTCAAAGTTATTTGACAATGGTGGAACTGGAATAACATCCATTCCACACAATTGAGCAATCCCTCTTTCCAAAGGCATGTCAGCAAAAGCAGCCCAATTCATTCCATAAACCTTTCTAAAACTGTAAAGCTTTGGAATTTGTGTACCAGGGTCTCTTACTAAAATTACATTTGCTGGAAGTTTTCCTTCTTTTATTCTCTTAAGATTAACAGGATGGTTTTCTAAAATCAGTCTGGATTTTTCTACAAATTCATTTACAAGTTGTGCTGAAAATGAAGCAGCTTTGCTTTTTTCAAGAGGAACACATTTTCTAAAAATCATATCAGACTTAACAGCAAAGCTTAATGGAATCGACTTTGATTCTCCCCATCTTGACCATGCAGTATCAAAGTATTGCAAATGATAACCTGGGTGATTACCACTTATCTTTGGAGAAAGCTTTTCCTTTGATTTTATAACTAAAACACCTCTGTATCCAGCTGTATTCTTAAAAATATAACTAGCATTAGTTAATGTAACATACCTCTGAATGCTTTTAGCAAGCTCTGATGCTTCACTATCCGATATATGTCCTGCTCTTACATCAATAATCTTATTATCTTTAAGAGTTGCAAAATTACATCTTAAAGCTAAATCTCCATCTTTAAAATCAACACCACCACCAATGGCTTCAAGCGGTCCTCTTCCTGTATAAACCTTAAAAACATCGTATCCAAGCAAAGAAAGAACAGCTTCATCGCTTTCAGGAGGGATTGGTAAAACTTGCATTATCCCATTCTTGCCATTTCTTGCTAAATAGTCAATATTTGGGATGTCTGCTTCTTCAAATGCAGTTTTCCCACCTATCTCTGGATTTGGGGTATCTGCTGCGCCATCAAGCACAACATAAATTATCTTTTTCATGAATTGTGTAAAGTTTTAAAACAAATTAAATCTTTCCATTTAGCATGAAATTAACACTAACGTTCATATTACTTAATGTAATAGTGTTCTTAGCTCAAATTAGTGGGGTGATAAACAACAATTTAGCATTTATGCCAGCTGTTGCAGATTTAAAGCCGTACACATTAATAACAGCAATGTTTATGCATTCAAGTGTTCAGCATCTTTTGCTTAACATGTTTGGATTGTTTGTATTTGGTTCAATAGTTGAAAGCAATATAGGAAGTAAAAAATGGGTACTTCTTTATTTCTTTTCTGGATTTCTTGGAAATCTTGGTTATACATTATTAAGCAATCCGTTCATACCAGCAATTGGTGCAAGTGGTGCCATCTTTGGTTTAATTGGTGCTGCTGCAATACTTAAACCAAAACAAATAATTTACACACCATATGGACCAATTCCAATGATAGTTGCTGCAATATTGTGGGGAATAACAGAAGTAATATCGTTTTTTGGTGTAGATAACATTGCGCAATCAGCTCATATTTTTGGTTTAATTGGTGGTGCTTTCTTTGCATACACACATAAAAAGGAAATAAACAAATTACTTGAAATATTGCTTGTCATTATTCCAATATTCTTAGTTGTATTTCTATCAGCTAAAATGCCAAATGAGATAAATGGATACAAGTTAAACATAGAGAACTGCACATTAAAAGAATCAAAAGAAAAAATTAATTTAAAGTACTATTTATATGAATGTGAAGGTGGGGACATCCTTAGCATAACAAGGATACCAACATCAGACATAAATCCCGCTTTTTATTATTCTTACTTTAATTCATTAGCAAGTGAAATTACAAACTGTGAGATAAAAAATTCAACAATTGATATTAACAATGGTGTAATCAACTATTCTGCAAAAGCCTGCAAGTATAACATAGGTGCGTATGCATTTAACTGCGGAAACCAAAGAGTAGAACTTATGCAAATATATTTAACAAACGAACATAAATTACCAATCAGCTGCAAGGGGTTAAATCTTAGAAAGCCTCCTTAATTTATTTATATATTCTTTATGATTATATTTCCATTTAACATTAATTGGGTCAAATAGCTTTGCATAATCTAAACTGAAACGTTCTTCTGTCCAAAATTTCTTAGAGGCTTCAAAATCATTAATAAACAAAATTGGTTTTGCTTTTGAGTACTCATTTGCTAATTTTAAAATAGGGTAAAGCATTTGCACAGAAGTAACAGAATAAATCATATAAGTGTCGTTTTCTGAATGATAAATATTTAAATGAACACTCATCTTCGCAATTTGTTTTATAAAATCTTCAAGCATGTCCTTTTTTAATTGAACAACAATGTACAAAAGAAGAACATTATGAACCTTATAAAATGGGTCATAAATAACACGTACTTGTTCAATGAAATCTTGATTGTCTCTTATAATACTTAAAAACCTTTGAACAATGTATTGTCCTTTCCCATCAGATGCTTTTCTTCTATATTTCTTTAGATAACTGTCCCATACAGAATCACCAAGTTTTTGTTTAATCATATTCCAAACATCATAAGAAGAAACATGTCTTCTATAGTATTCTAACAGAATGGGTAAAACAATTGGATTCTTTTTTATCAATGGATGAATGTCGTTGTTAAATTTTTTCTCTTCTTTAAGCAAGTTTAAAAAACAATTATCAAGCTTAAATTGAGAATCAAATTTTATAATACCATCCTTCACAATCTTGTGAAAAGGTGAGAACAAAAAGGTTGCTCTATTAATCTTTAAAATCTTAAAATCTTTAATTAACTTCTTTTGCTTAGCAAATTCCCAAAATTTAACAAACTTATTATAAGAATCTTGAGGTATCACATAAGAGCAAATATATTCAAGATTGTGGTCTGAAAAACCAGCGCCCTTTGATATATACATGTCATATGGAATTATATCAAATATTGACTCGTCTTTAACACCATAAACTAAGACAATAACCCATTGAAGTCCGAGAACATCATACTTTGGAAATGGAAAATATTGAAAACCTGCTTTTTCCAATCTTGTAAACCATCTCCTAACAGTCCTATCAGAAACATTTACACCTTTTTGCTTTAAATATTTTGATATCTCAATAGAATTCATATATCTTTGTTCCTTAGTAAGATGATAGATAAACTCTAGCAGCCGTCTATCAAAATACTGAATAGTCATCAGCTCACCAATTAATAAAATCTATTAATAAATATAAATTTTTGGACAAAAAATTAAGTTTTGTTTCCAATAGGATAAATAAAAAATTCTAACTAATGATAATAGCATGAAAGCGAAATTTTTAGTCTTAGGGTTGATAATAGCGCTTGCTTTCGGCGCTGCAAATGCAATAGAATACAGTTGTGATGCAACAAGTTTCTCAAATCCAATATCTGTTCCAGAAGACACAAGCAAAGCATGGGTAATAGAAAATGAATACAGCAGAATACCAATCATTATACCATTTGACGGAAGACCAGTAATATTTCCAATTAATGACTCAGCACTCTCAGTAGTTCCATTTGATGGAGGAAGACCAAGAATTTATGGTGTAGTAAAAGTAATTGAAATACCAGTAGAAATATTTGATGATGTGAAAATAAAAGATAACAACAAAGGAGATATAAGGGTTATATTTGTGCCATACGAAGGAAAAACATTGATAATTAAATTAACAAAAACATACATTGAGTTACCGCATGGAGATGAACTAAGCCAAGTAATTGGAACAACAAACAAGGATTTACTAATACAGGATTCATTAATGATACCAATAAAAAACCTTGCAGACGAACCAGTTGTTATAGAGCTTGACGGAGACAAGCTTATAATACCTCTTGAGGGTGGAGGACCAAGAAGCGAGTTATTAATAGAAAATGGCGATGCAAAAGTATTTACAGGAAACATAAGAACGATGTCATCATTATCAGTATTTATTGGATACGATGTTAAACCATTATTTGTACACATAAAAGACACAGGATTATTGCCAATAGATGACTTAATAAACGGATTACTAAAAGTAAAAGATAGTTGCTGCTTGATACCAGCGCCGTAAATCTTTTTTATTTCTTTTTTATTTTATTACTTAATGAAATTCCAAGAAATATCCAATAAGATAAACAAAGGTACAAGCAAAAAGATACATAAATACTACCAAAAATTGCTTGCATATCTTTTTCTCATGGGAAAAGACCCTTTTGGAAGAAAACTTCTATCAATTGAAGCTGAGAAAAAAACAAAAAAAGGTGTGTGTGACTTATTTATAGAATGGGATTATAAAGGTAAAAAATTTAGCGAAATAATAGAAGTGGAATTAAGGGCAAGAAAAAAGGATTTGGAAAATAAAATAAAGATATATAATGAAGAATCTGACTTATTCTCACTATGCGTTTCTTCAAAGAAAATAAAACCTCTTATGTCAACCTTTTTTAAAATGAAAAAAAATCTTTGGAAAATTAACTTCATATATATAATAGACACAAATGAGGTAACAAAGAATAAAAGAAAAATAACTGAAAACAAAAACATGGTTCTAATCGCGCATTCGCCGTTTTTTATAATGCAGTGCAAAGGTGATTATTCGTGCATAAAGGAACTTGTTAATTCAAAGAGAAGCTTGCTTTTTGAATCATTCATATTGCAGTATCTTAAAAAATAGATTTATGCGCCAATTCTCTTTCCTCTTCAGCATGTTTTAAATCATCAAGTGTCAAACCAGTTGGATAATCTCCATAAGAGCAGCCTTTACAAAAATTCGATGAATTTAATTTAAGTGCCTCCTCGTACATCTCTAAAGTTGGATAAAAAACAGCAGTTACACCCAATTTATTTGCAATCTCTTCTAATGTTGAGTTATGAGCAATAAGTTTGCTTCTCCTTTGCATGTCAATTCCATATGGGCATGGAAAACGTATTGGTAAAAACATTGAATAAACATAAATATTATCTAAAGATGAAAAAGACTCTCTTAAACTGCTCACAATCTTTTTCATTGTTTCTCCTCTTACAATACTGTCATCTATAAGCATTAAACTTCTTAGCTCATCATCTGAATTTGGAAAATGAACAGGCCATTTATTAATGATGTACTTTCCACTAAGTCCTTTTGACCTTAAATTATCTGGTAACATAAATGCTCTTAAATTATAATGTCTATTTCTTATTATGATATCTTCTCTATATGGCAGCCCAAGTTCATATGCAAAAGCAATAGCAGAAGTACGCGCTGTGTCTGGAATTGGTGAAACAGCATCAATTACTATGTCCTTTTTCTTAAAATCTCTTGCACAAATAACACCAATATCATATCTAAATTGTGCTATAGAAATATCATTTATAAAAGAGTCAACACGTGCAAAATAAGGATATTCAAATATACAATATGCTTTTTTAGAATTAAACAACTTTTTAAAATGTGGTTTTTCTTTAGGTTTGAATTTAGCAGCATATCCAGGAGGAAATGATTTTATTTTTTCTAAAGGAAACCCCATTTGTGTTAATGGTGCTGATTCTGATGCAACAGCGTAAACTCTTCCCCATTCAAAATCTTTATACCCCCAAACCAATGGCTTAATACCAAATCTGTCTCTAAAAACAAAAACACTATCATTTACTAACTCAACAAGACATATAGCACCTTTCCAAGAATTAGCTGCATACTTTATTGACTGAAATATTAATGTATCATTTACTTGATTTTCAGGATGATTGTCAACAATGAATTTAACCTGTTCAAATAAAAATCCTTCAACATCATTGTTTGTTTCAAACTCGACACCAAGTTGAGAAGCTTCCTTTTTCTTTTCAATAAAAAAGGGGTCATTACCATTATGGTCTATTGCAATTTGCAAAGTATCTTCTAAGCTAATTGGTTTCCTAATGAGATAAGCATCTTTTAAATCTATCTCCTCTCCTTTAGGAAGATTAATATATCTTGCTATTGGTTTTGCATCTCTTTTAACATCATCACCAATTGTAGAATATCTTGTGCCACCAATAGCGCACTTTCCCCTATACATCCTCATGGTGTAATTTGAAAAAACATCTGAAACAAGCCCAGCTCCTTTAATAACAATCAAATCACCTTCATGAAAAGTTGCTGCTCCAGCTGATTCTTGCCCTCTGTGTTGGAGATGAATTAAATTACTAACAACATAATCCATTGAAAACTCTGGACCAATAACAGCAAGAATTCCGCAGTTTTCTCTTACAGCATTATACATAAAAAATTATTAAATATTAAAAAATATAAAATTTAAGGGCCCGTAGTTTAGCTTGGATAGAACACAGCCCTGCGGAGGCTGGAACCTGGGTTCAAACCAGCCCTTTTGCAAGCAAAAGCCTTGGAAAAAAGGGTTGTGAGAGTCCCAGCGGGCCCTTTATAAATAAAAATTAAAGAGTAAAGTTTATTAAATGTCCTTTTGTTAATTTATCTTATGGGTGCTAAAAAGAAAAATTTATACTCATTTTTCTTAAGAAAAAAACCAGTAAAGATATTAGTTAATCTTGCAAAAGATGGAAAATTAAGATATGCCTCTGTTCTTGCAAAAGAAACAGATTGCACATACTCACATACTGTAAGGATTTTAAATACAATGAAACAATACGGATTGGTTGAATTTGATAAAAAAGGAAGACTTAAGGCAATAAAATTAACACCCCTTGGAAAGGAAATTGCAAATCATATAGAAAAAGCAATGAGGTTATTTAAAAAAGCTGAAGGTTAAAGCTTGTCTATTTCTTTAGCATACTCTTTAATTCTCTCAAAAGTTGGTTGAATTAAAAATTTATAGATATCGTCAAGCAGCTCGCTAATTTGCAAGAACTCCTTTATTCTGTACATATCTTTAACTCTTTCTACAAGATTTATCCTTTGAAGCCTAAGAAGCTGCCTTCTAATATTAGAAGAAGCAACACCCCTTTCCCTCATACTTTTTATTCGTTGTTCAATCTCTTTTGAAGAAAGCATTTTTTTCTCTTTTCTTGCATCTAAAAGAACTTTTAATATATCCACAATAACATCTCTTGAATCACCAGGTTGGAGCAAACCAAGAGAAATACAAAATTTTCTTATTAGCTCATCTTTATTTTCATTAAAAGGTCTTTCAAATTTTCTTAAAGTTATTTCAGCAATTGGTTTATCTGAAAAAACCTTTCCCATATAATATTTAAATGTGATTTATTTTATAAATCTTGGTTGATAGCATGCAAAATGAATTAAGAAAAAGTGTAGATAGTGAAAATTGGTCTTTGATATCACAAATAGAGCCATCATCTGTTGGGTGCGCTCTTTGTCCAGTTTCAGACGAAAAAGTTGAAGAAACATTTAGAATAGAAGATGAAAAAGGAAGATGGGTTACAAAAAGCATAGTTGACCCATACCCAGTTACACATCCAACATCATTTAAATTAAAAGAAAATGGATTGTTTCAATCTTATAATGCTCATGGTTGGAGCGAAATAGTTGTAGAAACAAGAGACCATTCAAAAGAATTTCATGAACTGTCATCAGAAGAAATAAAAAATGTGTTGCTTGTTTATGTAAATAGAATAAAAGAACTAAGAAAAAGAGATGGTGTTTTATTTATCGGCATAGTTAAAGATAACCAAAGATTGGAATTTGACCATAGTTATTCTAAGATATTCACCTTACCAATATTGCCCAGGGTTATAAAGGAAAAAATAGAAAAATTTGAGGATTACCAATATAAATACGAGAAATGTATATACTGCGATATAATAGAAAAAGAAAAAGACACATCAAGATTTATCTTTGACAATGAACATTTTATTGTAATAACTCCATTTTCTCAAAACTTGCCAAATCAAGTATTAATCTTCCCAAAAAAACATTATAGCTGTTTAACACAGTTAAGTGATTATGAAATATTTTCATTGGCAGAGACAATTAAAAACATATTAACAAGGTTTTCAGCAGCATTTAAACCATTGAAATACTCAATGGTGTTTTATATTAAACCAAATAAATCAGAGGATTTTCACTTTCACATAAGCATAAGTCAAAAAACATTTCACAGCTCAATAAAAGAAGGCTATGACATTTCATTTAACAGATTTTCTCCTGAAGATACAGCAAAGATTCTAAGGGGTGGATAAGTTGGTTGAAGAAAGGAAAATAATAATCTTGTTAAAAGAAATGGATGTGATTAAAAGTTCTATTTCACAGCTTTCAAAAGAAATAAGAAGAATGAAAAACATTAAAACAAATTTCAAGCAATTAAGAAATGATATATATAAAAAAGTTTCAAAACTTGAAAGAATGTTAATTAAACAAAAAAGCAAGCCAAAAGAAGTAATTGTAAAAGAAAAAAAATCAAATATCAAAAAGCAACTTGATGAATTAGGAAAAAAACAAAAAACAGAGATTACAAGAATAAAACATGAATTAAAAGATAAAAACAAAATATTAAACAATGTCGTTTCAAAAACAGCAAACCTAATAGCAGAATTCTCAGCTTATAAAAAAGAAATAGAAAAACTAAATGAAAGATTTAAATCATTAAATAAAGAAATAAAAAACATGAGCAGCGAGCTTTCACGCATGCAAGATGTTAATAAGAATTATGAAAAAGAGCTTAAAGAAATAAAAGAAAAAATAAATTCTTTGCTCCCAAATAGTAATGAAATAAAAGAACTTGGTGAAGAAGTTAATAACATCAAAAAAGAGCTTACAACCCTTAAACAAGACATCCAAAGAATAAATATAAAAGTAGAAAAAATCTCTAATATAATAAGCCAGTTGGAGAAGGTGTTATGATGAGTCTACCTGAAAAAATATCATCTTTAAAGGAAAAAGTTGAATCAATAGAAAAAGAAGTGCATAAACTTGAAAAGCAAGTAAAAGAGCTTTCAACTCATTCTGAGAAAGAGGAAAAATTTGAAAAAATAACAAAAAAGGTTGAAGAAAAGCTTAAGAAAGAACTTTTAGAGATTTTAGAAGAAATTGAAAAGCTTGAAAAGTGGTTTAAAGAAGTTGAGAAAAAAAGAAAAAGCTATGATGAAGAAAAAGAAAGAGAATTAAAAAGATTACAACACGATTTAGATAAAATAAAAGAAAAACTTGAAAAATCTGCAACAGATAAAGAACTTGAAAGATTAAAGGAACGTTCTGATAGGTTTGATGAAAGATTAAAAAAACACATAGAAAGATTAGAAAATAGCATTGAAAGAATTAAAAAAGCAGAAGAAAAACTAGCAAGCTTAGAGGAGCTTCAAAGACATTGGGGAGAATTAAAAATGGACATAGCATCAACAGAAAGCGGATTAAAACAAAGTGTAAAAGAGATTTCAGAAAGATTAGATAAAATTGAAGGGGAAATTGAACAATATCCAAGAATAGAAGAACTTTCACAGAGAGATTTAGACTTAGCAAATAAAATAAGAGAAATTGAAGAAAGGATTGGTCCTGAATTTCAAGCAATACTTGAAGAATTTAAAAAACTAAAAGATGTGTTTGCTAAAAAATCAGAATTAGAAGAGTTAAAAGAAAAAACAGAAATAGTGTTAGAAGAAATTGAATCAATAAAACAAACAATGCAAAACAACCAAGAAGCAATAAATTCGTTAAATGAAGCATTCCTTAACTTAGAGTCAAAAGCACCAGCAGGAGAAGAAATTAAAGCTGAAATAGAAGAACTAAAGAAGGACATGGAAATCTTAAAGAAAGAAATAATTCTAACACAAGATGCAATTGTGGAATTAAACACGTTTTTAAGAAATGTGCTCATACAAAAATGATATAAAATAATAACCTTTCTTTTTTCTTATGTATGTTGAGGATGCGCTTAAAAATAAGCAAGCAGAGCTTTATGGTTGGGTAGCTGAAAAAAGAGATTTGGGAAAAGTTAAGTTTATATTACTAAGGGATAAAACAGGGACATTACAAATACTTCTAAAAGATGTTAGCAAAGAGATTATGAAAGAATTTGATGAAATAGACAAAGAAGATTACATTTACGTATATGGAAAGGTTGTTGACAGCAAAATAGCAAAAGCTGGGAAAGAACTAATACCTTCCAAATTAAAAATAATTTCTAAAAGCGAACAACCATTACCAATAGACATATCTGGAAAAATTGAAACAGACTTAAGCAAAAGATTGGATTGGAGATTTATAGATATGCGAAGGCCAGAGGTTTTAAGCATATTTAAAGTGCAAAGTGAAATAGTAAAAATTTTATCAAACTTCTTAGTTAAAAACAAGTTTACAAGGATATTTACATCAAAGCTTGTAAATGCACCAACAGAAGGTGGGGCAGATTATTTTGAAGTTAAATACTTTAAGAAAAAAGCATATTTAGCACAATCTCCACAATTTTACAAAGAGCTTGCATTACTTTCTGGGCTTGATAAAGTGTTTGAAATTGGAATGGTTTATAGAGCAGAGCCCCATCACACAACAAGGCACTTGTGTGAATATACATCATTAGATTTAGAAATGGTTTCAAATAACATGGAAGAAATAATGAGTTTTGAAGAAAAAATGCTAAGACATCTTTTTAAAGAATTAACCACAACATGCAAAAAAGAATTAGAGCTTCACAAAGCAAAGTTAAATTTTCCAAACAAAATACCAAGAGTCAAATTTGATGAAGCAAAAAAGATTGTTGAATCAATGGGGATAAAAACAGAAGAGGGGGATTTAACACCAGCAGGAGAAAAGGCTCTTTGTGATTGGTGCAAAAAGAAGCATGACAGTGACTTTGTGTTCTTAACTCATTTCCCATGGAAACACAAAGTTTTTTATGCAAAAAGAAATAAGGATGGGACTTCTGAATCTTTTGATTTACTTTATAGGGGGGTTGAGATTACAACTGGTGGATTAAGAGAAGAAAATTATGAAAAAAGGAAACAAAATGCAATTGATAAAGGAATAAATCCAAATCAATTTGACCATTTAAGATTCTTTAAATACGGCATGCCACCCCATGGTGGATTAGCAATTGGTATTGAAAGACTAACAATGCAAATACTGGGATTAGAAAACATAAGGGAAGCAAGCATGACACCAAGAGACCCAGACAGACTTATTCCATAATCCTTGCATCAACAATCCAATATCCATCATTATTTAAAATAACTGGATTTAAATCCATTTCCTTAACATCAAGCTTTGAAAGCTTAACAAGAAAATTCTTTAAATTCGCTTTATTAATCTTCATACCTCTAAAAGAAAGAAGCTCCTTTACTTTTGTTTCATTTATCATATCCTCTGCGTCATTCTCATCAATAGGGCACACTCTAAAAGAAACATCTTTGTAAAGCTCTGCAAATATTCCACCAACTCCAAGCATTACAACTTTTCCAAACACAGGGTCATTTTTAATCCCAGCAATGATTTCAACACCAGGGATTTGTTTTTGTACAATTAAACCATCAAAAACAATTCCTTTCTCTTCAAGTTTAGAAACAAATTTTCTTCCAAGTTTTTTTAAATCAGAAATATCATGAATATTTAGCAACACACCACCAACTTCAGTTTTATGAATATCAGATGGTATTTTAAAAACAACAGGATATCCAATTTCTTCAGCTATTTGAATTGCTTCTCCTTCGTTTTTTGCAAAGCCAAATGGTGCAACGTTAAACCCGTTTTCTTTTAAAAAATTTAAATTTTTTCTTAAGTCACCCATGATAATAATAAAGTACCTTAACTTTTAAAAGTAATCGGTTACTAAAGTTATCTGCCCCCGTAGCTCAGCTTGGATAGAGCGACTGCCTCCTAAGCAGTAGGTCGCGGGTTCAAATCCCGTCGGGGGCATTATCTATTGGATTATCCAATAGTTTTTTAAGATGTGCTCTTCTTAAATTGCTCGGTGGGAATATCAAAAAAATAAAGAATTACTTAGAAGTATTGAGGGCATTTGAAGATTTAGATAAATGGTACACTATTAAAGAAATACAAGAAAAGCTAAAAGTGTCTTATGAGCCTGCGCACCGCCATTTAAACTCATTAGTAAAGGAGAATCATTTGTTAAGAAAAAAAATAGGAAAGAAAACATATTACAAAGTAAATAAAAAAAACAAACTAACATTAAAATCACTTGAAATATCTGGTGTAAAACCAAGAAAATTAGATATGAGGCTACTTTTACCAATCGCAACTCTAATTATTATAATATCAATACTGCTACTTCCTATAAAAGTTAGCGAGCTTGAAGGAATGCTTGGATTTATCCCATATGAACAAAACGTGCTGTTCTTTGAGGACAAAGTTTCAATAAAAGCTGATGCTACAAAATATTATACTTGGATTCCAAATGAAAAAATAGAAAATGCAACACTTTCATCAATTAAAATAAGCGGAATCCTTAAAGGAGATGTAAATGTTTATCTTGAAACAAATAAAACAAGAATTTTAATATTAAATTCTTCCAAAGTAAAGGCAAGTTATGGAAATATAACTGGCTATGTAATTAAAGAAGTAAAGAAAAAAACAAGCGCTGCTCCGCAGATTAAAAAAACAATAAAAGAGCAAAAAGTTCAACAATCTCAAATAATAGAAAAAATAGCATTTTCAGAAGTATGTGAAGAAAGCTGTGACATTAGCAAATACAATCTTTCTTCTAATCAGTATAAATTATATTTTGAAATAAATGGTGATAGTGAAATAGAAATAACAAAGATACATTACTCTTACTTATTAAAAAAAGAAAAACAGCAAAAGGAAGAAAGTTTGTATACCAAGATAAAAGATGCTAAAACATTTGATGTTGTAGTTGATTCAGCTGAAATTAAAGATAATAACCTTGTTATTGTGTTTGAACATAACTCAACAAATGATGAGCAATTTTTTGTTATAGGAAACGTCACATATGGTTTTACAAAAAATCCTGCTCCACCAAATGAGAATGTTACTTTAACAATATACAATTGGAATTATGAATATTTTGAGCTTCAAGTTGGTGAAAAAAACCCAGAAGCATTTGCATTTGGAAACAAACAAGTAGAAAATGAAACGCTTGTAGTTAGGGATTCGAAAGGAAATAAGATAAATGCAGATATAGTAATAGAAGGTGAAAAAAAATTCTCTGTATCTAATGTTAAAAAAGGATTTAACATAACAATAGTGCCAAAAGACAAACACATAAAAAGAATAAGATTAATAAATGCGAGACTAAAAAAGTTGTTACCAAAAGAGATTATTGTTGTTGATAAACCAAAAAACAAACACGGATTTAACAATGTTTATGTAATAATCCCATCAAAAGATGTTGTGTTCGATAAAGCAGAAATAATAGCAGTTGCAGAAGGAGACACTTTGTATAAATGTAAAAATTGGGATTCTCAAAAAGAAGAATGCATAGACCCTTGTGGAAACACAAAGTGCAATACTCCAAAATGGGAAAAAGTAATGAGTTTAACACCTGGCGAAGAATATAAGTATGTTATGAGTTATACTGACCCAGCTTTTGCAGAATATAATTCATCAACAGGTGCACCCAGATGTGCAACAAGCGAATCTCCATGCATAGCTAACTCATCTTTACTTAAATCAAGAGATAATCTTGCAACACCTGAGCCAAATGCACCAAACACAATTGATAATTGTGTGGATGGAACAAGCGGAGTGTACCAAAGTGATGAAAGTGTTGAAAATATAACAATAACAGATTTAAATAACTCAAAGTTTAATGGCGGAGATACAGTTAGAGTAGATGCATGGGTTTATTGCTACGATTCAATTAGTGACAATATAAACATCGTTTATACAAATAATACTGAGAATCCCAAATGGAGGGTTGTTGCTTCTGTAAATCCATGTCCATCTGCAGGATTTAATAAAATATCAAAAACATTTGTTTTAGATGATGTTGCTGGATATCACACTGTAAGAGTTATAATACAATACTTGGGTTCAACATCAGACACTTGTGGTTTTGGAAATTATGACGATAATGATGATATATCATTTTATGTTATAAGCTCAAATCAACCTCCAGAAACATTTTTCTTTGAAGACTTTGAATCAGGAAGCTTCTCAACAAACAATTGGACAACATATGGTGGTGTTTCTTCAAATTGGGTTGTATCAACAATAATACCTTATGAAGGAACATATCATGCAGGTGCATCAAACACAGATGGAAACTCTTATCTTGAAAATTCCATAAATACAAAAGAATATACAAGCATAACACTAAGTTACTACAGATTCTTAAAAGGAATAGATGTGCCAGACGAATTTAAAGCTGAATGGTATAATGGCTCAGCATGGATAACACTTGAAGAAACAAATGGGAACACAGAAAACGATGCAAGTTATGTTTACAAGACATTTAATCTGCCTTCAAGTGCATGGAACAATCCAAACTTTAAGATAAGATTCTTGTGTAAAGTAAATGGAAAGAACGAAGGTTGCAGTCTTGATAACATAAGGTTATCTGGAAAAGACACATATCCACCATCAATAACAATTGAAAGCCCAACTAATACAACATACACAACATCAGATGTTTGGCTAAATATATCAGCAACCGATAGGAACAATGTTGACTCTTGTTGGTATTCATTGGATAATGGACAAAATATTTCAATGACAAAGGACACACCAACTCATTTTTCAAAAAAAGTAATATTATCAGATGGAAGCCATAATGTAATATTTTATTGTAATGATACAAAAGGAAACATAAACTCAACATCAAAAGTGTATTTTACTGTTGACGCAACACCACCAAAATGGAGCAATCAATTTCAAAATGCATCAGCAATATCACAAGGGGAAAGCATACTTCTTGGAGCGAAATGGACAGATACAGTTGGATTAAGCACAGCCATTTTATCAACAAATGAAACAGGTGTTTGGGAAAATAAAACCATATATGAATCACCCAAATTGTTGAATGGAAAAGTTGATTGGAGTAACTTTACATGGAAAAATCCAAGCATTCCATCTGGAACAACTGTAGCATGGAAAATATATGCAAATGACACATCCAACAAGTGGAATGTTACAGATACAAAGACATTCCAAATAATAAGTACATGTGTTATTAGCTTAAGCACAAATAGTATTGATTTTGGGACTGTTAATGCAGGAGCTGATACTGGAAGTGCAAATCAGCAAGTTAATATAACAAATACAGGTAACACTCAAGCTACAAGTACAACAATAAAAGGAACAGATTGGAGTGATGGAGGAGTTAATAGCTTTGCTGTTGGAAACACCGAATGGAGCACAAGTGCATTTACGTACGGAAGTGGAACAGATTTAACAACAACAGATGCAACAATTCCTGGAGGTAATTTAAATCCAGGTAGTT